>JAUYDP010000276.1 GCA_030691805.1 Dehalococcoidia bacterium
AAAAGATATTAGAAGACTCCCGTTAGCCCCTTTTAGTGGGCTTCGGCTTCTCAGCCCATGGCTTTAGCCTAGGGCGGGGATAATAACCCCTCCCTCGTTCCCATGGAAGCCATGCCGGTCTAACAGGCTTGCCTTGAACAAGCCGCTCAATGATGCTAGGCTGTGTCAAAGAATGAAACAAGGGGCCTTCTGCTTTTTTCTGCACAGCCACCTGCCCTACTGCCGGCAGGCAGGCCGGTGGCCTCATGGAGAGGAATGGATCCACGAGGCGGCCGTAGGCTGCTATTTGCCGCTGCTTCAGGCCCTCTGGGACCTGCGAGAACGAGGAGCGCCGTTCCGGCTGGCCATCGGGGTCACGCCGGTGCTGGCTGAGCAACTGGCGGATGCGCTGGTACTGGAGCATCAGGAGGAGTACCTGGATGGCTTAGTAAAGCGGGCTGTCAAGGATGAGGAACGCTTCGAGACATCCGGGGATGGGCGGCTGGCAGATGTGGCCCGCTTTTTCGCTCACCGTTACACAGGGATTCTGGACAGCTTCCGTGGCCGATTCGGGCGCAATCCGGTGCAGGCCCTGCGGCAGCTTCAGGATGAGGGATTCCTAGAGGTGGCGACCAGCGCCGCAACCCATGGATATCTGCCGCTTTTGACAAGGGACTCCTCTATCCACAGCCAGTTGCGTACTGGTGTGGAAGCTTATGTGCATCACTTCGGCAGGCGTCCGACGAGCGTCTGGCTCCCTGAGTGTGGATACCGGCCTGCCTACTACGCCGAAGAGGACGGGCGGAGCTACGTTAAGCCCGGCATCGAGAGTTTTCTGGCGGAGATGGGGCTACACTGCTTCTTCACCGAGACCCATATGGTGGAGGGAGGCATGCCGGGAGGTAAGGCCCAGGGCGAGGTAGTGGGGCCTTATGGCAGCATTCCCCGCCGGTACGTGGTGCCCATGTCTCCCCAAGCTCCCTCAACCCGCAAGACCACTCATCTGCCCTACTGGGTAGAGCAGGGCCAGGTTGCGGTGCTGGGGCGCAACGACCGCACTAGCTTGCAGGTGTGGTCGGCAGACCAAGGTTATCCAGGGGACGCCCTCTATCAGGACTTCCACAAGCGGGATGGCGTCTCCGGGCTGCGATACTGGAGGGTGACCGGCCCACGAGTAGACCTTGGGCAGAAGGACCTGTACGACCCCTGGCAGGCCCAGAAGCGGGTCCAGGCTCATGCCGATCACTTCGTCTCCCTGGTTGAGGAATTGGTAAGGGGATTTTACCAGCAGACAGGCAAGTATGGCATGGTCATGGCGGCTTATGACACAGAGCTGTTCGGACACTGGTGGTTCGAGGGCGTGGACTGGCTGGCGGCGGTGCTTCGGCGCCTGGCCGGGAGCACCGTAGTGGAGCTTACCACCCCCAGCGAGTACCTTGAGCGGCACTCACCGGAGGAGGACATAGCTCTACCTGAGGGTTCCTGGGGTCAGGGAGGAGGCCATTTCACCTGGCTCAACGTGGACACGGAATGGATGTGGCCGATTATCCATGAGGCGGAGGTCCGCATGGAGAGGTTGGTGGCCCTGCACCCGGATTCCGGCGGGGCGCTGGCCGAAACCCTGTCCCAGGCCGCCCGGGAGCTATTGTTACTACAGTCCAGTGATTGGCCCTTCCTGGTGAGTACCGGCCAGGCCAAGGAGTACGCCGTGGAGCGATTCAGGGAGCACGTTCAGCGGTTCGACCGTTTGGCCACTGCCGCCGAAGGTGGCAAGATCAGCCGGGGCCAATTGGAATACACCCGCGAGTTATACGAAGCGGACAAGCTCTTCCCCCAGATTGACTACCGGGATTTTGGCAACCGGGAGAGGAGCGGCTCCTGAACACGCGGAGTCTTCGAGAGGGGTTAGAGACCCCATAGAGACAAGACTTGTCGTGTCTTTATGGGGCCACTTGGCGCTACCGTCGCTGATTTATAATCGGTATTGTGTAGCGCGCCGGTGTTGGTAGCTTGGAGACGCCCCACCGGGGCGTCTCTACAGGGTTGGCGGTGCCTGTGGTTTGGCGAGTGTAGGGGCGGACCTGGTGTCCGCCCTGGGGGGTGGGGTGGGGCCACGCGGCGGGTAATGCGGCACGGGCCGGGAGCCGGCGAGACGCCGGCGCTCCCAGGTTTGTTAACGGGAAGAAGGGGTATGGATCGTTTCAAAGTACAACCCGGACGGGGTGATGTACGTGTTCCCAGGTTTGTTGAACGCTGCCTATTGGGTAGGTGAGATCGAATTGTCAGACCGCCGGTCCAGGTACAGACTCGCGCCTTTTCCTGAGTTCTTCTATCAACCGGCTGAGATTACTTGGCGTTCGTCTTGGTGGACGGAGGCGGTCCGGCCGGGAACGGAAGCAGGACTTGGCGGGCACCCAACGCTCCAGGGTTACCCATCTTGCCGTTGCGCAGCAATAGGTGTAGAAGCAGAGGTCAGGAAAGTACTTCTGGCGCATTCAGCCAGTAGGATAACAGGAATAACGTGGAAGCTGCAAATTATTTGGTGCTAATTAGGCATCTTCGTGGCTTGACCTGGGTTCTGCGTTCCGTTATATTACTGCAACGGGGGGCACACTTTGCTGAAAGGTACCAAGGTCACTAAAAGATTCGGGGGGCTTGTAGCCGTCCAGGATCTCGACTTTTTCGTGGAACGCGGCCAGATAGTGGGTCTCATCGGGCCCAACGGCTCTGGCAAGACTACTATTTTCAACATTATCAGCGGCTTCTATGCCCCGGACCGGGGCCGTGTCACTCTGGATGGCGGGGACATCACCGGGCTGCGGCCTTACCAGATTACCGGAAAGGGTATCGCCCGTACCTTCCAGATCGTGCGTCCACTGCTGGACCTCAGTGTCCTGGATAATGTCGCCGTGGCGGTCCTTTACGGGCGCGATAACGTGGGAAGCATGGCGGCCGCCCGAGAGCGCTCTCTGGAAGTCCTGGAGTTTGCCGGTCTGGCCCACCGGAGCGAAACTACTGGCCATAGTCTGACCCTGGCCGAGAGGAAGCGCCTAGAGGTGGCCAGGGCCCTGGCTACCAGGCCGCAGCTTCTGTTGCTGGACGAGGTGTTCGCCGGTCTCAATGAGACAGACGTCAGAGAGGCCGTGGAGCTGGTGTATCGCATACGCAAAGACTTGGACGTGACTATCTTCATGATAGAACACGTGATGAAGACTGTGATGACCACCTGTGACAAGATTATGGTCATGCACTTTGGGATCAAGGTCGCGGAGGGTACTCCTGCGGAGGTGGCACGGAACCCCCAGGTAATCGAGGCATACCTGGGTAAGGGGGGCGCTTATGCTTGAGGTCGCAGGCCTGGCCGTCGCTTACGGGGAACTGGTAGCCCTGCGGGATGTATCGCTTCACGTGAAAGAGGGGGAGATCGTCACGGTCATCGGTAGCAACGGCGCCGGCAAGACGACTTTGCTCAAGACTATATCTGGCCTGCTGCGTCCCAGAGCCGGACGGATCGAGTTCCTGGGTGAGGGGATAGACGGCCTGCCCTCCCACGAGATATGCAAGAGGGGCATTATTCAGGTCCCCGAGGGGCGGAAGATCTTCCCTCAGATGCCGGTCCTCCATAATCTACAGATGGGCGCCTATCTCCCCGCGGCCCGGCGAAACTTCGCCCAATCCCTCGGCCGGGCCTACGCGCTCTTCCCTCGTCTCAACGAAAGGCGGAGCCAGCGCGCCGGCTTGCTGAGCGGTGGGGAGCAGCAGATGCTGGCCATGGCCCGGGCCCTCATGGCCCGTCCCAAGCTCTTGATGGTTGACGAGCCCTCCCTGGGTCTGGCGCCCAAGCTGGTGGCCGAGATATTCAACACCCTCCTGGTCCTGAACCAGGAGGGCACGACCATACTCCTGGTTTCCCAGGAGGTCCGCCAGGCCCTGGAGTTGGCCCAGCGGGCCTATGTACTGGAGAACGGGCGCATCACTGTGGAGGGCTCCAGCAAGGACTTGCTGAATGACCCCAGGATAAAGGCGGCTTACCTGGGGCTGTGAAAGGGTTCAGGGTCTAGGGGCCGGGGTTCAGGTCTGGCTACGTGGCTGGCGTTGCCAGGGGAGTTTGTTCTTTACGTACTCATAGATGCCGTTGGGCATAAAGAGGATGAGGGCCACGAAGAGCAGCCCGTAGAGGATGCGAGCTACTTCCGCCCCAATGAAGGTGGTCAGCAGCTCGTTGATTATGCTGAGGACCACCGCCCCTATTATAGGCCCATGCCAGCTACGGGTGCCTCCGAACAGGGCCATCAAGACTACCAGGAGGGAGATCTGGATGTTGAAGCTTATGTCCGGGTGCAGGTAGGAAATGTAATAGGCATAGACCCCGCCTACCACCCCCGCCAGCCCGCCACTCAACACAAAGGCCCGTAGCTTGAGGCGGGGTGCATTAACCCCCACCGCCTGCGCTACCTCCTCATCTTCCCTTATAGCCACTAACCCGTGCCCGAACTTGGACTGCCCCACCCACCTGGACACCAGCGTGGCGATCAGCGCCATGGCCAGCATGATCTCGAAGAATATGGTCCGGTTCATGCCAATATCTACAGGAAGGGGCTTGACCCAGACCCCCGTAGCTCCCCCCAGCCACTGGGTATTGACGATCATCGTTTGAATTAGAGTGGCATAGAGGACTGTCAGCACGGCGAAGTAAGGCCCCCGGAGCCGCAGACTGGGGTATCCCACTATGGCGGCGAAGAGGGCCGCGGCCAATCCGCCAACCGGCACGAAGAAGAAGGGTGAGAGGCCCAGGGTCCTGGCCAGGAGCGCGGTGGTGTAGGCCCCAAGCCCGAAGAAGGCGACGTGACCGAAGCTGATGTAGCCGGTATAGCCGCCGAGAATGTTCCAGCTTTGTGAGAGGGCAATGTACATGAACATGGTAAAGAGGAGTGAGACGAAGTAGATGGGAGGACTCAGGAAGGGGAAGGCTGCCACCAGGGCCAACACCACCACTACGAGCAGTTGGGGCCGTCTTGCCAGTATCCCGCCGGTCATCTCAAGCCTTCCCGCCGTCCTACATCCGAAAGAGGCCCGTGGGCCTCACCAGCAGGATGACCAGGAGCAGGGCGAACAGGACGGCGTTCACCCAGACGAAGGGGATAAAAGCGGCCGAGAGACCGAAGATCATGCCAATGACAAGGCCACCGGCCAGGGCTCCCATCATGCTGCCCACACCTCCCAGGATCGCGACCAGGAAGACAAAGAGCATCCAGATGTAGTGAACGGTAGGGTAAAAGGTATAGAGGAAGCCCAGGGCTATGCCGGCCACGCCGGCGGAGGCCATGGCTAGCCCAAAGGTGATTGTCGAGACCCGGCCCAGGCTTATCCCCACCAGGGCGGCCCCTTCCGGCTCCTGCCAGGTAGCCTGCACCGCCTTGCCGGTGTAGGTGTTATGGAGGAAGTAGTAGATAAGGCCGATGGCAACGATCGACAGGATGAAACCTAGAAGGGGGCCGAGAGGGACCGGCAGGTCACCTAAAGGTATAGAGGCCCCCAGGTACGGCGCCTTGAACAAGCGGGCATCTGGTTTCCAGGCGTATGCCATGCTGTTCTCCACTACGATAGCCAGGC
>JAUYDP010000322.1 GCA_030691805.1 Dehalococcoidia bacterium
GATGTCCAGGGGGTGCCGCCCAGATGGTCATGCACTAAATTTTTTGCCACGACCGTCCGAATAAATTCGGCGTTGGGCTAAACGTAACGCCGAATTTATTCAGCAGACTGGTTTGGCATCTTAAATTGTGCATGACCATAAGGGCGGCACCAGCAATCTATCCACCCGGCCCGCCCTTCAGGGCGGCAGCCTTGGCGTCAGGCAGCCTTTTGGTCTATAATCTTGTTGCCTGGCACCCGAGAAGGCAGGCATTGGTGGTGCACCAGCTTAGGGGGCCACACAGAGGCACGTCCTCTCCACATATCATTCGAGGAGGTAGGCAATGACAAAACAGACCGCTGTAAAGAAGGATATCACCAGCCTTAGGAGCACCCTGGAGTACCTGAGTGAACAGGAGGGGGAGCTGCTGGTTACAGAGACAGAGGTAGACCCTGATCTGGAGATGGCCGGCATCCAGAAAGCCCTGGACGGCGGGCCAGCCATCTTGTTCGAAAAGGTAAAGGGCTATCCTGACAAAAGGCTGTTTACCAATCTATTCGCCTCCGAGGAGCGGCTGGCCCACCTTTTCGAGGTGGAAGATCCCCGCAAGTTCAAGTTCAAGTGCATCGAGGCGCTCCGCCATCCCCTGGCGCCGAGGGTTGTCCAGGAGGCGCCCTGCCAGGAAGTGGTGGTGGATAAAGACCTGGATATATGGTCCGTAGTGCCCATGATCGCCCACACCGCAACGGACCCCGGCCGGACCCTGGGAGGAGGCAACACGCTGGTCACCGGCAAGTACTTCTGGGGAGGTAGCCACGTCAGCTTCAACCGCATGAACTTCCGGGGCAAGGACTTCGCCAGCTTCCAGATTTCTCCCGGCTCACATACTGACATGATCGCCACGGAATGGTATAAAAAGGGGCCTATCCCCATGACTATCAACATGGGGGTGCCTCCGGCAGTGACTCTGCTGGCCGGCTCTGGCTTCATGTATATGGTGGTGCCCAGGGGCGCTGACGAGTTGGGAGTGGCAGGGGCCATTCAGGGATCACCCATAGACATAGTGAAGGCCCGCACAGTGGATGCCTATTCTATTGCCAATGCTGAGATAGTGATCGAGGGCTACCTGGACACCACACAGCACGTCTGGGAGAGCGAGGAGGCGGAACGGGAACAGAAGCAGGGGGTCTTCCCCTTCCACCCAGAATGGTCGGGCTACCTGGGACGGGCCTATCGCACGTACAAGTTTCAGGCTACAGGCGTAACCTACCGCCGCGATCGGGCTATTTACTATCCTCTGATCGTACACGGCTATGACGATCACCATATTGACGTAAAAGTCCGGGAAGCGGCCTTCCTGGAGCTTGCCGATCGCATTTGCCCCGGCCTGGTGGTGGACACCAATATCCCCCTGGGCATGACCGACTGGGGTGGCGTGATCTTCCAGGTGAAGAAGCGCCGCGCCAGGGACGAGGGGTTCCAGAAGAACATCCTGGCGACGGCCATCGCCGCATCGCAAGGATTGAGAATAGCCATTGCGGTGGACGAGGACGTAGACATATACAACGCCGAGGATATCATGTGGGCGCTAACCACCCGCGTGGACGCCCAGAAGGGCATCGAGATCGTTTGCCCGGGCGGCATGGGCCAGACCTTTCAGCCGGCCGAGCGGGCCGCCGCCGCACCGGGGGCGCAGTGGGTCCGTTCCGAATCCAAATATGCGGGTGGAATTGCCCTGGACGCCACCGTTCCCTTTCAGTACAAATGGGCTTTCGAGCGTGCCCGCTACCCGGTGGAACGGGTGGACTTGCGGCGCTGGTTCCCGGAGAAGGATATCGCCAAAGCGTACAGCAAACTTGGAGAGTATGCCCGGTACCTGGCACGAACAGGTATCTAGCACATCAGAGCATGTTGGCGCCAACTGGTCTATCTATAGAACTCGCGCCTTTGCCGAGCGGTAATCTTAGACTCGTTGCGCTCTCTGTGGCCTGGTATGAAAATACCGACCCCATGGGGGCCGGAGCCCCATGCCCCAGCGCTTTCATTGGCCAGTGGCGCCCGGCTGGGGCATGAGCAACTGCAGTAAAATAACCATCTTTAAATAGGTGCTAAGAATGAGCAAGCACAAACACCAGCCTGCCAGGAAAAACCCTCCGTCCCCAGTAAAGGGCAAAGGCCGGGAAAAAGGGGAGAAGCCAACCCCCAAAGCTGGACCTGGGAGTGGGTCTGGCCTTCCTCCTGGAATGCATGGGGAAAAAGGGAAGAAGTCCACTCCCAAAGCTGGAATGCCGCCGTGGGTCTTCCTGGTTGCCGGAGTGGTGCTGGTCGTTCTCGTTGTGCTGGGGGTTGTTCTCCTATCCTCCGGGCCGAAGGAGCAGGCTACTGTGCGCTCTATTCCCATCCAGGGAAACCAGCACGTCAAACCGGGCGATCCCCATCCGGCCTACAACTCGAATCCCCCTACCTCCGGGTGGCACTATGAGGACCCAGCGCCATGGGGCGTTTCCGAGTCCGAGATTCCCGACGAACAGGCCATCCATAATATGGAGCACGGGGGTATCTGGCTAACCTATGGGCCATCCCTTGATAGCGAAACGGTGAACAAGCTCCGTGAGCTAGTGAAGAGCTACCGCAGCAAGGTGCTGTTGACGCCCAGGGCCAAGAATGACTCCAAGATGGCCCTGACCGCCTGGGGAAAGCTGGATACCATGGACTCCTTCGACGAAGGGAGGATTCGGGCATTCATCGGGGAATTCATCAACCAGGGGCCAGAGAAGGTGCCTGACTAGATATGGACCCTACAGGACCTCTATCTAGCCGCGGTTATGGCCTGTTGGCCCCATTCCGGACGCTGGACCTTTCCGGAGATTTGGGGTTTCTTTGCGGGAAGATCCTGGGCGACCTGGGAGCCGACGTCATCAAGATAGAGCCTCCCGGCGGCGACCCGGCTCGCAATCGCAGTCCATTTTTTCACGACGAACCCCACCCCGAAAAAAGCCTCTACTGGTTCTCCTACAACAACAACAAGCGGGGCATCACCCTCAACCTCGAGACCGCGACGGGACGGGAACTCTTCCTGAGGCTTGCCAAAGACGCCCACTTTGTCATCGAGTCCTTTAAACCGGGATATATGGAAGGGATAGGGCTGGGCTATGAGATGCTACGAGAGGCTAACCCGTCCCTGGTGATAGTCTCCATCACGCCGTACGGACAGACCGGACCTTATAGCAGCTACGAAGCTTCGGACCTGGAGCTGATGGCCATGGGCGGGGCCATGTCCGTTACAGGGGACCCCGACCGGCCACCCGTGAGAGTATCCTTTCCGCAGGCCGCCATGTGGGCAGGGATGCACGCCGCCATGGGCGCGCTCATCGCCCATTACCACCGCACCAGCTCCGGCGAAGGGCAACACGTGGACGTCTCCGCCCAGGCCAGCGTGGTCTGGGCACTGGCCCATGCCCCTTCCTTCTGGAGCGTCAACCGCACAGTCCCGGTCCGAGAAGGCGGGTACCTGACCGGGAGAAGTATTACCGGGGCCAAGATGCGGGTGGTATTCCCCTGCAAGGACGGCTACCTGAATTTCATCATCTACGGCGGGCCGGCCGGCCGCCATACCAACCGGGAGCTGGTCAAATGGATGGATGAGTATGGCATGGCCACAGACTGGCTCAAGGAGAAGGTCTGGGATAGCTTCGAGATCGCCACGGTTACCCAGGAGGAGATAGATAAGATCGAAGAACCGGCGGCCGCTTTCTTTAAGACCATCACCAAGGCCGAGTTCTTCCAGAGGGTAGTGGAGCGGGAGATGCTGGGCTATCCGCTGGCCACCGCCGAGGACATCCTGGCGGACCGGCAGCTTAAAGACCGGGGCTACTGGCAAAGCATCGAACACCCCGAGCTTAGCCGTGCCATCTCCTATCCAGGCCCCTTCGCCAGGTTCTCCGAAGGAGGCTGCGCCGTTCGACGCCGCGCCCCTCTCATTGGTGAGCATAATGAGGAAATCTACATCGGGGAGCTTGGGCTATCTAGAGAGGAGTTGGTGATGTTGAAAGAGGCGGGGATCGTCTGAGGAGCAGTGGAAACCGGCTGCTGTAGGTTATGGACGGGGGAGGGAGAGGACGGCATCTTGCTCAAAGCCAACTCGCGGGATGGCGCGAACGATGTTGCGTCGGTGTCCGACGCCATGTTTTGGATGGTGAAGCGTGGAATGGATAGAAGGCATCTTGCGGCTACTTAACCAAGGCTGGGTTGCATCCCTGATCGGTTTGGCAGGCCTGGTGATCGGCTTCATCTTCTTTGTTAAGTCACGTGCCAGGCCGCGTCTCGTGTATCAGCGGCGAGCTTTGCAGCTAATTGGCAGTGCGGAGCCGGCGCTTCCTGGCGAAGTTGAAGTCTCTTACAAGGGTGTAACGGTGCCGAGGCTAACCGCCACATATATAGTGCTGTGGAATGCTGGCATTCCGACGGTTCGCGGTTCCGATGTTGTGGCCAGCGACCCGCTGCGTTTTGTTTTCCCGCCGGGCACAAGGGTGCTTCAGGCCAGGGTCGTAAAGGCTACGAGGCCGGTTATCGGGTTCGTCGTTACGGCAAATCCCAACGCGCCGAACGAAGCTCTTTTGACGTTCGATTTCTTGGACATTCGAGACGGTGCTGTTGTGGAGATTCTACATACGAGCGAAGAAAGATACCCTCAAGTGCAGGGGACGATTCGCGGCCTTCCTGAGGGGCTGAGAGACTGGGGTAGAGTGGTGCCAGCGGGAAACTCCTTGCGTGTGTTGCCTGCACTGTTTGACTTTCGAGGAATAGGCGGCCGCCTCATTCTCGTGCTTCTTGCCGTTTACGGCGTGGGGCTGGCACTCTACGGCATAGCCTCTCCAACGTGGGCGGGGCCGTCGCAGACAGACGCTGAGGTGGGCAGGTGGTCTGTTGTCGCTGCCGGCGCCGTGCTCGCGGGCCTGGCTGCACTCTTAGGATGGCGACGACGACGACGCTTCCCCCGAAACTTGGTTACTGATGAGTTAGCCTGATGGTGGTCGCCCCCGTCATGATAATGCCACAGATTGTAAGGGCAGCGATGAGAGTGAAGGTTGACCTCAAGAATGATGCTTTGTATCTCCGATTAGACGAGTCGGCCATCGTAGGGTCCGAGGAGGTCAAGCCGGGCGTAATCCTCGATTATGACGCCAACGACAATGTAATCGGCGTCGAGATGCTTGGCGTGAGCAAGTGGGTGCCAGCTGAGATGCTGGAGAAAGTGAAGTTGGAGAAGGTAGGAAGGTAGTGGCTGCCAGAGAATCTTGAGGCTAGCGCAGCCCCGCCCCGGGCTAAAGCCGTGGGCTGAGAAGCCGAAGCCCACTAAAGGGGCTGGGGTCGGAAGGATAACAGAGTAGACAGATATGCCATGTTGGGGGCTGCACTATGGCTTAGTTCAGTCCGGGCTACTATAATTGGGCGGCAAGCAACTGGACAGGATGGTCCGATAGGTGAAAGACCAGCGGAAACACTATACCCAGCGGACTAAAAACCCTGTCTTAGAGCGGCTAACTAATGAAAAGGAGGCATGCAAAATAAAACGGTCATCCGAAATCCGGCCCCAGCCCCTTGTGGGCTTCGGTCTCTTAGCCCATGGCTTTAGCCCGGGGCGGGGCTGCCACTAACACCGATCTGGCTACCTGGAACCCATCGCGCTGGCGGGATCCCTGGCATTATCCCATGTGGAGGCTTTAGCCCTTTATGCAACGGTCGGTAGATAAACGGGTTAACAAAGATCCGCCCATCGTTGATGCGGAGGTCATATCTTGAGAACGAAGCATAAGCGCCCAAGCATCGTTCTCCAGGATGGGAAGCCGGCGGCCGTGATTCTGGACATCGATCAGTACCGTGAGATGCTTGAGCGTCTTGAGGACGTAGAAGACCTTAAGACCCTGGAGGAAATGCGGAAAAAGGCGCTGCAATTCAGAAGCCTGGAAGACTTTCTAGAAGAATACGCCCCAGGTATTGGTAGGTAGGCAACATGGAGTCGAAGAAACAAGCTTTTGCAGGAATACACGTCGTTGAATTCACCGGCTTTGCCGCCGGACCGGTGGTGGGCAAGCACATGGCCGACCACGGGGCCGAGGTAGTGCGGGTAGAGTCCGCTACCCGTCCCGATGGCTTCCGCACGCACTACCCGCCCTTCAAGGATGACGTCCCTGGCCTGAACCGCTCCGGCTGCTTCGCTATTTTCAACAACGATAAGTACTCCATGACCCTGAATCTTCGCCACTCCAAGAGCATCGAGCTGGCTAAGAGGATGGTGGCCTGGGCCGATGTGGTAATAGAGAACTTTACCCCCGGCACCATGAAGAAGCTGGGCCTGGATTATGATAGCTTATGTCAAGTCAAGCCCGACGTCGTCATGCTCAGCACCTGCAACCAGGGCCAGACCGGCCCCCACGCCAGCCACCCAGGTTTCGGCTCACACCTTAGCTCCCTCAGCGGCTTCACTAACCTTATCGGGTATCCAGACCGGCCTCCCGCTATCCTCTATGGACCGTACATAGACTTCATAGGCGGGGGCTACGGGATGATAGCCGTGGCGGCGGCCCTGGACTACCGAAGACGTACCGGGAAGGGACTGTACATAGACCTAGCCCAGTACGAGGCGGGCCTGAATTTCATTGCGCCCGTTCTGCTGGACTACGCGCTGAATGGCCGGGTACACCAACGTCAGGGCAACCGGTCCCCTTCGGCCGCACCCCATGGAGCCTATCCTTGCCAGGGGGAGGACCGGTGGTGTACTATAAGCGTCCACGATGATGAAGAATGGACACGTCTGAGGACCGTCCTGGGAAACCCAGAGTGGGCGGACAGCCGTTACGACACCCTCCTGGGACGCAAAGACAGCGAAGAGGAACTGGACCGACATCTGGCAGAGTGGACGCGTGGATATTCGGCTCACGCCGTGATGGAAGTGCTCCAGGCAGCAGGCGTTCATGCCGCTGTGGTAAATGATATGGCCGACCTCTTCTCCGACAAACAACTGGAACACCGCTGCACCTGGTGTGAATTGGAGCACCCGGAGATGGGCCAGCACCATTATGAGGCTGCGCCCTTTACGCTTTCTGAAACACCCTCTGAGCTAAAAAGGCCCGCCCCCTGCCTGGGGGAACACAACGACTACGTGTACCGAGAAATCCTCGGGCTTTCCCCCGATGAGTGCGAGCGCCTAGCCGAGGAAGAAGTAATACGTTAAGGGTCAGGGGTCAAAGGGGGCAGGGGTAAAGGGGTTAGCAAAAGATGTAGGGCTGGGGCTTGTCCCCTGCCGGGGTGGTGCGGGGGGGACGCCTCCTGAAACACACATAACTAAGAAAAAGAATTAAGTCTAAGAGGAGGGACACATGTCATTTCGAGATCTGCGGGGGTGGCTTCAAGAGGTGGAGAAGATTGGCGAATTGGAGGTAGCCAAAGGCGCCCACTGGGACATCGAACTGGGTACGATTACTGAGCTGGTCCACCGCCAGCGAAACCGGCCGGCCGTCATCTTCGACGAGATACCGGGCTACCCCAAAGGACACCGGGTCCTCGTCAATACCCTTGGCACCAATGACCGCATGGCCCTTACCTGGGGCTTGCCCATGGGCCTGAGTACGATGGAGTTGAAAGAGGCCATTCGCCAGAAGTATAAGAGCCTTGCGCCCATCAAGCCCACTCTGGTGTCCAACGGCCCGGTCATGGAGAATGTCATGAACGGAAGGCAGGTGGACCTCTTCAAGTTTCCAACCCCCAAGTGGCACGAGCACGACGGAGGGCGGTATATCGGAACGGGCAGCGTGGACATCACCATGGACCCTGAAGAGAACTGGGTCAACCTGGGCACCTATCGGGTCATGATCATGGACAAGAACCACGTGGGATTCTACATCTCCCCCGGCAAGCATGGACGCATCCAGCGGGGAAAGTATATGTCCGAGAATAAGCCTGTGCCCGTTGCCGTATCCTGCGGCCACGATCCAGTTATCTTCCTGGTCGGCGCAACCGAGTTCCCCTACGGTATTTCCGAATATGAGTACGCCGGGGCTATAAAGGGCCAACCGGTAGAGGTGATCAAAGGCCCCGTTACCGGCCTGCCCATCCCTGCCGACGCCGAGTTGGTGTTGGAAGGATTCGTCATGCCGGGGGAGACCCGTATGGAGGGACCTTTCGGAGAGTGGACCGGCTATTATGCCAGCGATACCCGTCCGGAGCCGGTAATCGAGGTAAAGGCCATCTACCACCGGAACAACCCGATAATCCTGGGGTCGCCACCCAGCAAACCCCCCTGTGAGCAGACCTTCTTCCGGGCTATATTCCGCTCGATCCTGGTCGAGGATGAGCTAGCTAAAGCGGGAATTCCGGATGTCACCGGAGTCTGGTGCCACGAGGCTGGAGGCGCCCGTCTCTTCACAGTGGTAGGAATCAAGCAGCGTTATCCCGGACATGCCAAGCAGGCGGCTATGATAGCCGCCTTTTGCCACGCAGGAGGTTATTTGGGGCGTTATGTCGTGGTCGTTGATGATGACATTGACGTGGCTGATATCCAAGAGGTCCTATGGGCCATGTGCACCCGTGTAGACCCGGTCCAGGATATTGAGATCGTCAAGGACTGCTGGAGCGGGCCCCTCGACCCCATCATTCCAGTTGGTGAAAAGGGCCTTAGCTCCAGAGCCATAATCAATGCATGCCGTCCGATCAAATGGATAGACAGCTTCCCGCGGGTCGTCGGCGCCAGCCCTGAGCTGGTAGCCAAGACCGTTGCTAAGTGGAAAGACCTGATTTACGGGAAATAGGGGAGGATAACCTGATGAAAGGGGCGAAGCGGGCCGTGGGCTTCTGGAACCCCAAGATGGAGCTAATGTCACGCGCGGACTTACAGCAGTTGCAGCTCCACAAGTTAAAGGCTACCGTGGCCTGGGCCAACGAGCGCTCCGCCTTCTGGCGAACCAAGCTCGAAGCCGCCGGAGTGCGTCCCGAACATATCCGTAGCCTGGACGACCTCCGGCGGCTCCCCTTTCTAACAAAAGAGGAGTGGATAAAGTCGCAACAGGAGAACCCTCCCTTCGGGAATTCGCTGGCGACCGGGCAAGAGCTGGCCATGAGGTATCACCAGACCTCCGGCACTTCCGGACGGACTCCGCTTCGGGTGCTGGACGGACGCAAGGACTGGGAGTGGGTAGCAGAGATGTGGGCCTACGGCATCCATGGTTTCGGCGTCCGGTCGGGCGACGTCGCCTATCTGCCGTTTAGCTACGGCATTTTTATTGGTTTCTGGGGCGCCCACTATGCGTTGGAGAAGATGGGTGTCCTGGTCATCACGGGAGGGGGCCAGACCACCGAGGCCCGCTTAAGCACCCTCATGGAGCTTGGCGCCACCGTAATCGTGGCCACGCCCACCTACGCCCTGCGCCTGGCCCAGGTGGCTGAAGAGACGGGGATTGACCTGGCCCGCGACTCCAAGGTCGAGCTTCTAATTCACGCCGGAGAGCCGGGCGCCAATATCCCAAGCACGAAGCAGGCTATCCAGGAGGCCTGGGGCGCCAAGGCCGGCGACTTCCCGGGCATGACCGAATGCGGTACCATCTTCGCCTTTGAGTGCAGCGAGCAAAGCGGCGCAATTCATATTATCGAAGACCATTTCATCGAAGAAGTGATCAACCCAAAGACCGGCGAGCCGGTTAATTACGGAGAGCGGGGTGAGCGGGTAATGACCTCCTTCGGCCGTGGCTTAATGCCTGTGCTCCGCTACCGTACCGGCGACCTGGTGGAAAAGATCGAGGCTTCCTCTTGCCCCTGCGGCCGCACCTTCGACCTGTATAGAGGCGGAATCATCGGCCGCATAGACGATATGAAGATCATTCGGGGTGTGAACGTCTACCCCAGCGCCGTGGAGAACATCGTCCGGGGCTTCCACGAGGTGAACGAGTTCCAGATCGTCATCGGTAAGGACGGCCCCCTGGACGAGATTAGTGTCAGGGTAGAGCCTTCCCCGGAGACCAACCAATCCACCGTTGCCGGCCTGGGCACCCGTCTGGCGGCAGAGTTGGCCTCCGCCCATGAGGGTCTTCGCTTTGGGGTCGAGGTGGTGGAGCCGGGTACTCTCCCAACCTTCGAGCTTAAGGCGCGCCGGCTTGTGGACACGCGGGGGGTAGGCGGGGTTAATTCCCCTTTTGATAAAGATCTGGCCTATAACTCAAGATGAAGGAGGAGAAGGCAATGGAACCTTTTGGCTTCTATCCGGGCGAAGGGCGTGAGCTTCTCGGCCAGCCAAATCGAACAGACAATTGTCGCCATGGCTACGGGATTGAATTGCAGAAGATGACCGGGCTAATGCATTGCGCCTACTGCGGGGTCAGCTTGGTCGATGATTACTACCGCTGGCTCTTGATGGTAGTTGACCACGTGGTTTCGGTTGGCGAAGCTAAGAGGCTTGGAATTCAGTCTGAATATCGTGGGGATTTCATAAATATGGTCCTGTGCTGCGCTGGTTGCAACGGGTTTAACCCCCGGTACAAAGT
>JAUYDP010000331.1 GCA_030691805.1 Dehalococcoidia bacterium
CGTGCCCGTGAGGCAAGGCTATTGGCTGCCGGGACCAGGTTGGGTCGTCTGGCCCTTTACTTTCGGTCCCGGGATACGCTCAACTCTAAAGAAGTTTCAGCCTGATCCGATCAGCGCGGAACGATTACTTCAGGGGCGATCCGAAAACGAGGAAAGTATCCAGAGAGCTACCCCTCCACGCGATGATACGCTCACCCAGGCCGTGTCCAGAATGAGTGACTGGGCCAAGGAGAAGGGTTATTCCGGCTTGGTCATGTCTGAAAAGGAATGGCAGTCTCTTGTCCTATATTACCTGACTCAGCGAGAAGTTAGCAGCTTTTCTGGCGGCTACGTAACGGAGATCGTCAAGAAGGCGGGCGACCTGGCGTCGCAAGAAGAGCTTCAGGCCCTTGTGGATTTGGCGAGTAATATTTGGAATAATACGCCGCAGCCGGCCCGTGGCGGCAAATCGGCCAACCAGATGACTGGGCGCTGAGCTTTCTGGTATTCTGAACAGCAGGTTGAGGCCCCAGGCTTTCTTAGAAATTAAGTTAGGGGACGAAACACTGGAAGGCCCGGGGCTTGCTTCGATGAGGCAGTTCTGACAATGGGAGGACTTAAATGGAGTACTCGGTAGTAGGCAAGAGCCTACCGAAAATAGACGCGCCAGCTAAAGCCAAGGGAGAGACGATCTTCACCACCGACCTCCGCCTGCCGGGAATGCTCCACGGCCGCATCTTACGCAGTCCGCTGCCGCACGCCCGCCTCCTGAACGTGGACGCGAGCCGGGCTCTCCGATTGCCGGGCGTCAAGGCTGTCGTTACCGGCGCGGAGACGCCAATCACCTTCGGTTATCTGCCAAACACTGCCGACCAGTACCCACTGGCCCGTGACAAGGTCCGTTACATAGGAGACGAGGTGGCGGCCGTGGCGGCTGTGGACGAGGATACCGCCGAGCATGCCCTGTCGCTTATTCAAGTTGACTACGAGGAGCTGCCCGCCGTCTTCGATCCAGTGGAGGCGCTCAGGGAAGGCGCTCCGCAGATACATGATAACGTCCCGGGGAACGTCGGCGGCGAGTTCAAGATGAACTTCGGCGACGTTGAAGCAGCCTTCGCCGCTGCCGATTTCGTCCGAGAGGACCGCTTCGTTACCGCCGCGGTCACCCATTGCCCGCTTGAGGGACACGCCGCGGTTGCCTCATGGGATGCTGGTGGCCGGCTGACCCTTTGGACCTCGACACAGAATCCTTTTCTCGTGCGGCGCAATCTCACCCGGAGCCTTGGCATCCCTGACCACAAGCTGAGGCTGGTAGTGCCGCCCGTTGGCGGCGGCTTTGGAGGCAAGATCGAGGCTTTCGCCAACGAGTACGCCTCCATCCTGCTGGCCCAAAAGGCCGGACGTCCGGTGCGCCTGGCTCTTAGCCGTGAAGAGGTCTTCTGCGCAACTCGGCGCCGGATACCCCTCATCATCGACATGAAGACCGGGGTTAAGAAGGATGGCGCCATTGTGGGCCTCGACACGAAAGTTGTCGCCGATGGCGGAGCTTACCTCAGCACAGGGATGCTGGTGCTCTTCCACGGTGGAGCATATTTAGTACTACCCTTCCGGATGCCAAACGTCCGCTACGAGGGCTACCGGGCCTACACCAATTTGCCTCCCTCCGGAGCTCAGCGCGGCCACGGGGTGCCGCAGATGCGTTACGCCTTTGAGTCCCAACTGGATATGCTGGCGGAAGAGCTGGGCCTGGATCCAGTAGAGGTGCGGCTCCGGAACGCGGTCCAGACTGGGGACCGCACTGTCAACGGCTGGGAAGTGAACAGTTGTGGCCTTACAGAGTGCATCAAGGGAGTGGCCAAGCCCGCCGACCCGGAGAAGCGCCTCCATCGTAGGAAGTCTAGCCGAGGGTGGGGGATGGGTTGTGGGGGCTTCATTTCCGGACCAAAGATGGTACCGGGCTTTGTGAGCACGGCCCTAATCAAGCTGGACCAGGATGGCAATGTGGCGCTCCTGACGGGCGCGGTGGATATCGGCCAGGGTTCAAACACTATCCTGGGACAGATCGCTGCGGAGGAGCTTGGAGTAAAGCTGGATCAAGTCAACGTGATTGCTTCAGACACGGGAGTAACGCCAATCGAGCTGTGCACTGGGGCCAGCCGGGTCACCATGTGGACTGGTAACGCAGTGAAGAATGCGGCTGCCAATGCCAAAGCCCAGCTCATGGAGGTAGTAGCCGAAAAGCTGGAATGTCGCGCTGAAGACCTTGAAGCTCGCGATGGCCGTTACTATGTCAAAGGCAGTCCAGAGAAAGGGCTCTCTTTCGCCGATGTGATGAAAGTCGCCATTCAGGCCGAGCGCATACCCCTGGTGGCCAAGGGAAGCTATTCGGCCGACCTGAAGCCTCCCAACATCCGCACCGGAGAGGGCAACCTCTCCCCAGCCTACTCCTTCTCCGCCCACGCCGCCGAGGTGGAGGTGGACCGGGAGACGGGAGAGGTGCGGGTGCTCCGCGTGGTGAGCGCTCACGATTGCGGCCGGGCGGTGAACCCCATGCTCGTAGAAGCGCAATTGGACGGCTCCGTTTCGGGCGGTCTGGGACAGGCCCTCTTGGAGGAGATGCGCTGGGATAGAGGGCAACTCCTCAACCCATCCCTCCTGGACTACCACCAGCCGACCGTGGACACCATGCCGGAGATGGACTCCGTTATCATCGAGACGGACGATCCTGCCGGCCCCTTTGGGGCCAAAGAGGCCGGGGAAGGATCTCAGTTGTCTACGGTCCCGGCCATCGTCAACGCCATCTACGACGCCGTGGGAGTGCGCATCACTAAACTCCCAGTTAATCCGGAGACGCTACTGCGGGCGCTGGAAAAGCAGAAGGGATAGCGGTCAGCTATCAGCATTCAGCTATCAGCCAGTAGCTACTGATGGTTGCATAAAGGGCTAAAGAGGCTGCATGGGATTGTGAGCGCATAGAGCTTACCTGTCTGCGCAGAGATCTTATAGAGGGCTTCTCAGCGCTCTCCGCGAACTCTGCGGTTAAACAAGGACCTGCTCTGCTTGAGCACCAGGAAGCAAGGATGTAGCTATGATGAGTACCGCGACCTCTAAATACAAAGTGTTATTCACACCCATACTCATAAATCAGCTAAAACTAGAGAATCGGTTAGTGATGTCTCCTACGCATGACGGCCTGGCTGACGAGGAGGGCTTTGTAACATCAGAGGCGATAAATTTTTACCTGAAGCGGGCCATGGGTGGACTCAGTATGATTGTCATTGGGGCCGTTGACGTAAATCCCCGGAGGTCTCCCCATGCGATGCTAAGTGACGACAGGTTTATTCCAGGTTGGAAAGAGCTTGTTGGCCGTATTCACTCCGAATCTGGAGCGAAAGTCTGTACTCAGCTTATCCACGCGCGGAAGATGGCGCGAAACTGGATACAAGACACTGATGACTTGCCCAGTGAAGAGATTAACAAGATTATCGCTTACTTTGAAGCGGGGGCAGTACGATCTCAAGAAGCTGGCTTTGATGCCATCGAAATACATGCTGCCCACGGATACACTCTTTCCTCCTTCCTCTCTCTCAGAAACAAGAGGGAAGATGAATATGGGGGAAGTATTGACGGCAGAATGAAAATAATCGCCGAAATTTACCAGAAAACCCGTGCTGCCGTCGGAACCAGCTATCCCGTGGGGATTAGAATTAATGGAGATGAATTCATCGTCGGGGGAAACAGTCTGCAACAGACGCGCATAATTGCCCGGAAGCTAGCTGAAATGGGATTTGACTACATTAGCGTCTCTGCTGGCGGTAAGTATGAGGACTCCCCGGCCTTTCACCCTAAATTCGGGTCGCCGTGGCCCTATCCTTCTAGCGGAGGGTATAGTGGCTATAGAGCCATGCCGCCAGCCCATATGCCAGAAGCCGTAAATGTATACCTTGCTGCTGATTTGCGTAAAACCGTTCGTCAGGCAGGTTATTCTACTCCAATAATAACCGCCGGACGGATTCCGCATCCCAGAATTGCGGAGACAATTATAAGTGGGGAGCAGGCCGACTTGATTGGCTTATCCCGTCCCCTTCTTCGCGACCCCAATTGGGTGATAAAAGCCAAGGAGGGTAGGGAGAAGGAAATCACCAGGTGTACCTATTGCAACGAGTGCATGGATAGACTGATTCAAGATGAGCCTGGCCTATGTGTTTACTTGAATGAATAGGGTCAACCGGTTCGGCTGAAAAACCGTCCCGGCGTTCCGTTCGCCACGCTGAGGGTCTATGTTTAACGCGGTTTATAAAAGGAGAGAGCGATGCAGGTTATTGACGCGCATCACCATTGGATGCCGCGAGAACACGTGGAGAAAATGGATCGCTACCTGGGGCCAGGGGAAGCGGTGACCCTGGACTCCGGTATGGTCCGGGTGTTTCGGGAAGGCACTGAGCTTTTCACCATTGACGTTTCTAGATACACCTCCCCTGAAAAGCAGGTGAAAGAGATGGACGCCGCCGGTGTGGATATGGCGGTCCTCTCCACCGGGCTATGGCAATGGTGGAACAACATGGAGCTGGCCCCTGCCATCAACAACGGCTTGGCGGAAGTCCAGAGAAGGTACCCTGACCGGCTAATCGGGCTGGCCCATGTGCCGCCGCTGGACCCGGCGGCCCCGGCCGAGCTGGAACGGGCGGTCCGGGTGCTCGGCTTGCGGGGCCTCTGCCTGACTACCCATTGCCAGGGCAAATACCTGGACGATCCTGCCTACCTCCCCATCTACCTGAAGGCGGCCGGACTTGGAGTCCCCATCTTCGTTCATGCCAGCCCGACCCCTGTAGAGTACGAGAGCATCAGAGTCTACGACGCCGCCCGAGTCCTGGGCCGGGTCTTCGACCTGTCTATCGTCTCGACGCGGCTTGCCTATAGCGATATCCTGGACCGTGTGCCCGGCGTCACCTTCATCATCGGCCATTTGGGAGGGTCTTTTTTCCTTGTTAAGGATCGCGTAACTGGCCGGGCCGGCTTCTTCCAGACGCCCGCGGCCGATTTCGAGTCCAGGCTGAGGCGAATGTACTTCGATTCCGCTCCTGCGTTGTGGACTTCCGACCAGGTTTCCTGTGCCATGAAGACGCTGGGCAGCAGCCAGGTCCTTTTTGGCAGCGACTATCCGGTGTTACCCCACTGGATGAAGGCGGCCAAGACGTCCATGGACGGCGTACAGATGGGGGACGATGAGCGGCGGGCGGTTAATGGTGGGAACGCGGCGAGGTTATTGGGCATTGAAGGGTAAGACCTTGCAGGCACGCATAGCAGCGCTCTCTTGGAAGAAGATCTGTCGCCTGAGGCCGCTGCCTTGACAACTCCCCGTCCATTGTGCTATACAGTTTGCACCATACTTCTTCGACCCCGTCGGCAAGATTATCTTCGCCGCCGCAAGCAGCTTGCGCCTATCCGGCGCACACGACCAAGGCCAGGGCCGGCTCCTCGGAGAGGGGCGCATTTCAAGAAAATGGTGATCCTGCGGCTTGGATAGCAGGACTTTGTAGGAGGTGAAGCATGGAGGTCTCGTCGGGCTTTCGCAGGTTTCTAGGAAGAGCGTCAGGGGAGTGCAAAGGTGCGCCGCGGGCGGCCCCCCAGGGCCCCAGGTTTTGCATCTGGGCCTTGCTCATGGCCGTCGGGCTAGCCGCGGCGGCCTGCGCCCCAGCGGCGACCCCTACCCCCACACCCACCAAGCCCCCACCTGCAGCCACTACCACCACCGCCCCTAAGCCGGCGGCTGCGCAGCCCACACCTACGGCAGCCCCTAAACCAGCGGCGACCCAGGCTCCAACCACCGTGAAGGTGGGGGTCCCCAACGACGGCGTCTTCGGCCTCATCGGGAGCTACATCCTGGAGAAGGGGATTGACCGAAAGTACGGGATAATCATGGAACCCGTCTGGGCCCCGGTCGCCGAAGTGCAGCGCCTGCTGGGTCTGGGAGAGCTCAAGGTGGGCCTGAGCACCAAGGATGGGGCCATGAACCTCAATATCCAGAAGGTGCCTCTCAGGCTGGTGCTCCCTGCCCTGGCCGCCCACCAGTTCCTGGTGGTGGCCAAGGACTCCCCCTACCAGAAGGCGGAGGACTTGAAGGGCAAGAAGATCGCCACTACGGGCGAGACCACCGGCATGTACATGATGTTTGATTACATTATGCGGGTGAAGGGCCTGGATGCAGAGAAGGACTTCCAACTCATAAAGCAGGGGTCGCCGGCGCCCATTATCGCCCTGCTGGACCGGGGGGAAATACAGGGCGCTCTCCTCTGGGAAGGGCATGTGTCCCGCCTGCTGGCCACGGGCAAGTATCGTGTACTCATGGGCTTCACCGAGGAGCTGGGCAAGCTCTTCCCCGGGTACGTGGAGCTCATGGCTTACCTTTCGGCCCACGAGGACTGGTTGAAGGCCAATCCCGAGGCGGCCGTCAGACTCAAAGAGGCTTGGCTGGAGGGGGCCAGAGGGGCCAGGGAGGACCAGGAGTTCTTCCGGAGCAAGGCCAAGCAGTTCTTCGGCCTGGAAGCGCCGGCTGAGGTGGACTTGGCCTGGGAGCGGACGCGCCAGTTCATTGGCCCCGTGGCAAAATGGCCGGATTCAGCCTTGATCAAGGCACAGAAGGACCGGATGCGGGACGCGGTGCGGTTAGGAAGCTTCCCATCGGAGGCCGGCCCGTTCGTGGACGTCATTTTCTGGGAATAGGTCATCTATTGCCAGCGACACCTCCTGATCGTGCACTGGGAGAGTTGGAGCTAGCTGAGGCCGCGCCTGTCCCGGCCCAAAGAAAGGGATCCCTTGGGGAGGCCCTGGAGAGGTTGCTGCTTGGGGCGGCCTCTGTGGCCGCTTTGGTGCTGGTATGGTGGCTCCTGCACCTCATCTTTGGGACCATGCTGATGCCGGATCCCGTGGCCACCATCCGGGAGGTCCTGGCCATCCTTCTGAGTGGGACCTTCCTCGTGGAAATGGCCGCTTCGCTGAGGCGAGTCCTGGTGGGATTCGTCCTGGCCATGGTTGTCAGTATTCCCCTGGGGATTGCGATGGGCACTCTGCGCCGAGCGGAAGGCTTCTTTCAGGTCCCTATGATCCTGGGACTGACTGTCCCGGGCCTCATATGGGCACTCCTGGCGATAATGTTCTTCGGCCTATCGGAGGTGAGTGCTTACTTCGCCGTGGCCATAACCATTATGCCCATGCTGGCCATCAACATCTGGCAGGGAGCCAAGTCCTTGGACAAAGACCTGATGGACATGAGCAACGCCTTCCAGACCGGGATCCCTTCCAAGGTCATGGACGTCATCCTACCCCAACTCCTCTCCCACATCCTGGCGGCCACCCGCTACGGGCTGGGGCTGGCCTGGAAGGTCGTGGTGGTCGTTGAGATCTTCGGGTTCAGCAGCGGCATCGGCTACCAGATTATGAGGGCCTTCAACCTCTTCTCCATGAAATCGGTCTTGGCGTGGGCCATTACCTTTCTAGTGGTGATGATCTTCATAGAGTTTGGCGTTATCGGCTTCCTGGAGGCCCGGGCCACGGCCTGGAGGCCCAAGGCCGAGGTGTGGAGGAGGTAGGATGGCCTACATCCTGGTGGAGCGGGTCTTCAAGTCCTTCCGATGGCCGGATGGGACCCTGCTCCAGGTGCTCCGAGGGGTCTCCTTCGAGACCAAGGAGTATAGCATCACCTGCCTCCTGGGCCCCTCGGGATGCGGCAAGTCCACCGTCTTGAACATCATAGCTGGCCTGGAAAGGGCTGATGGAGGAAAGGTTGAGGTAAAAGGCGGGGACACCCCTTCCGGCGGCCCTTGCCGTCTGGGCTACGTCTTCCAGGACCCCCGTCTCCTGAACTGGAAACGCGTAGACGAGAACGTAGCCTTCGCTCTGAAAGGGATGGGGGTCCCCAAGGGAGAATGGGGACCGAGGCTGGCCCGGTACCTGGAACTGGTGGCCCTCTCCGATTTCCGCAGGCAGTACCCCCTCTTCCTCTCCGGCGGGATGCGCCAGCGGGTGGGGCTGGCCCGGGCCCTGGCCGTGGAGCCGGCAGTCCTGCTCATGGACGAGCCCTTCAGCAAGCTGGACCAACTCTCTGCCCGGCGGCTACGGGAGGACACCCTCAGCATCTGCCGGAAGCTGAGCCAGACGGCCCTTCTGGTCACCCATGACGTGGAAGAAGCCGTCTACCTGGGGGACCGCATCGTGACCCTCGCCGCCCGCCCTTCGGTGGTAGCTGCCATCTATGAGAACCCCATACCACCGGCGGACAGGTCCTGGGACGACCCCCGTTTCATCGAATTCAAGAAGGAGGTCCTCAACAGCGTTCTGAGTGTGGCAGTGGAGAAGAGCAGTGCCTAGATGGTCTGCTGTGAAAAGGTGCGGGAATGATTATTGATTTTGAACACCACTATTACCCCGAAGAACTGGTCAGGAAACACGGTGGCAGGCCGGGCGAGGCGGTGGTATGGTACGAGAAGGGGATTCCCAGGATAACCCTGCACGATACTCTTTATCGGATTGATGACCACCTGAGGGCTATGGACGAGGCCGGCATTGACGTGGCCGTGCTGACTTCCTGGGACCACCCCCTGGACGAGTGCAAGATAATCAATAACAGCTTAGCCCGACTGATGAAGGAATACCCCGACCGGATCGTGGGGCTGGCCCATGTGTCGCCTCTGGATGGAGAAACAGCCTTTGCCGAACTGGACAGAGCCATAAAGGAACTGGGGCTAAGGGGGGTGGTTATCACGGCCCAGGTGCAAGGGCGGCCCCTGGATTCCAAAGAGCTTTGGGGGTTCTATGAGAAGGTCAACGAGCTGGGGGTGCCCATCCACGTCCATCCCTCCACCGCAGTCCTGGGGTTTGAGGCCCTGGCAGCCCCCTACGACCTCTACAGGACGATAGGCCGGGAATTCGACCTGGCCGCCGCCACCACCAGGCTCATGGTGGGCGGGGTCCTGGAGGATTTCCCTGGGCTCAAGTTCGTGATTTCCCACTTAGGAGGTGGGATTTCCGCTATCCTGGAGCGGATTCGGTGGTTGGAAAGCGGGCCCTATAGGGCCGGGACCCGCTTGACCAAGCCACTAAGGGAGTATTTTGACAAGATATATTTCAACTTGGCCGGCTTCACGGGGGGAATGAACGCCGTAAGATGCGCCCTGACCACTATGAGCCCCCATCGCATGGTCTTCGCCACCGACTACCCTCAGAATTTCAAGGGCGATGTTGAGGGAATGAGAAGATACGTAGAGAGCATTAAAGCCCTCGATCTGGATGAAGGGTCCAAGGAGCGTATCCTGGGAAAGAACGCCGCTGAGTTGTTGGGCCTTTGGCGGCTCGCAGAACGCTGATGAACCGAGCCATTTCTTGCAGCTTCAGGTCAGCCAACACAATGGTAGTCGGCATGTCCCTGATGCCGACAGTCGGGGTCAGGGACGACCCCAATGCTGTCCGATAAAAGTTTACACGGGGCAACTGCACATGGGCTCAGGTCCTCCAGCAAACGTGCCTAACGTGGCTCGGGAAGAGGCTGGCCCTCTCTGTTCGCCAAAATTCCTCTATAATCCTTGTCGGTTGGGTGACCGCAGAGCTTTGTCTCCTTCATATGGAATTTTTTATCGGACAGCATTGGGGACGACCCCGACTACAGGGGGTTGGGCGGGGAAGCGTCACTATCAAATTTGGTTCATTTGGAGGCCCTTAAGCTGATGGGCAAAGTCTAGCGGGAGGCGCGATGGTGCAGAGAAGCGTGGGCTGCGACGTTCTGGTGATAGGCGGAGGCATCGCCGGCTGTATGGCCGCCATACGGGCCGCCGAGATGGGGGCCCGCACGGTCCTGGCCAGCAAGGGGCCGGTAGGTCGAAGCGGCTCCTCCGTGGTGGCGGCGGGCACCTATCTTTACTATTCGCCGGAGGAGGACCTGCAAGGCTATCTGAGGGATGCCTGCCGCATAGGACACTTCCTGGACGACCAGGAGATGGAGGAAGAGGTCATAAGGGAGTGTCATCAGAGACGCCTGGACATGGACAAGTGGGGAGTAGAGTGGGACAAGGAGGGGGCTGACTTCGTGCGCAAGCCCGGCCTGGGCATGACCACGATGCGCAACTGCTATTTCCACGGGGGCCGCCAGATGATGTCGGTTCTGCGGGGAGAAGTGGAGCGGCAGGGAGCAACCATCCTGGACCGGCTCATGGTCACAGACCTCCTGACCTCCGATGGCCAACATCCTACCCGAGGCAGGGTAGTGGGGGCGGTAGGCTTCGGAGCGAGGGACGGTCGCTTCTACGTCTTCGAGGCCAAGGCCACGGTGCTGGCTTCCGGGGACTGGGGCATTGGCGAGCTCCATCCCGGGGACAACACCGGGGACGGACAGGCCGCCGCCATGCGGGCCGGGGCCCAGATGCGCAACATGGACCAGCTGGGCTTCAGCGTGGCCCCTTCCGCCTTCCCCTCCATGCCCGGCCTTCACCCCCTTACGGGACACGGGGCCCACTTCCTGAACCGGCTGGGCGAGCGCTTCATGGCCGGGTATCACCCCGAGCTGATGGAGAGGGCCCCTCGGGCCGTGCTGGCCCAGTCTATGGCCAGGGAAATCAAGGACGGGCGCGGGCCCGTCTACATGGACTGCCGCCACCTTTCGCGTGAGGACCTGGAACGGCTGGCCCGGATCCTGCCCCACACCTTCAAGGCTTTCCAGCGGCTGGGGATCGACCTGGCCCGGGACCTGGTGGAATACATGCCAGTCCTCTACGGCAACGGCCCTTCGGGGGGCGTAAGGGTGGGCAAGGATTGCCGGACTACCGTAGAGGGGTTATTTTGCGCCGGGGGTGCTTCGGACCGTATGTACGCCGGGGTCCCTGGACTCACAGGAGCCTCGGTCCAGGGTTGGAAGGCCGGAGGGACGGCCTTCCACTACGCCGCCGGCCAGGCCACCTTGCCTCTTGACCAGAGACAGGTCATGGATCTGGAGAAGGTCATACACCAGCCCCTCGGCCGGGTGGAAGGCCCGGCCCCCAAGGAGGTCTACTGTCAGGTCCGGGACATCGTCAAGGAGAAGATAGGAGTGCTCAAGGACGGCGAAAGGCTGGCCCAGGGGGCCGAGGCCCTGGACCGCCTACGGCGGGAGGTCGTCCCCTACCTCAGAGCTGAGGACTACCACGGGCTCATGCGGACCCACGAGGTGCGGAACATCGTGGAGCTGGGCGAACTGGTGGCCAGGGCCTCCCTGGAGAGGAAGGAGAGCCGCTATTTCAACTACCGGGAGGACTATCCTCAGAGGGATGACGTAAACTGGCTGAAGTGGGTCATCGCCCAGACGGAGGGACACGAGGCCCGTATCTGGACTGAGGATATTCCCCTCTTGAGGGTAAAGCCATGACTGTAACCGTTGATAAGGCCCGCTGCACCGGGTGCACGGTGTGCGTCCAGTCCTGTCCCAGCGACGTCCTTCGCATGAAAGCCAGCAAGGCCCACGTGGCCTACCCGGAAAGCTGTACCGACTGCTTCACCTGCGAGCTAGACTGTACCCGGGAGGCCCTCAAGGTGGTTCCGGGGACCATTCTGGCCAGGCGCAACGATAAACGAAAAACCATAGAGGAGGTGTTTTTGTGGCATACAACGGCTTGAAGCCCTTTATTTCGCGCCTGCGGGAAGAGGGTGAGCTCCACGAGATCGAGGCGGAGGTGGACCCTTCCTGGGAGGTAGGCGCTATCTGCCGCGAGGTCTTCGACCGGCAGGGGCCGGCCCTGGTCTTCAAGAAGGTCGGCCAGCACCGCACACCCCTAGTGGTGGGGGTCTTTACCACCCTGCGCCGGTATGCCCTGGCCCTGGGCTGCCCACCGGACATCCAGCAGATCCGGGCCCGGTGGGACCGGGCCTACCAGGCACCCATCAAGCCCATGGTGGTGGGCCACGAGGGATCCCCGTGTAAACAGGTCAAGCTCAAGGAGGTAGACCTGTACGGTGAGCCATTCCCGGTGCCCAGGTGGCACAAGCAGGACTCTAACCCCTATCTGGGCACCTTCCACGCCGTCGTCACCAGGGACCCGGAGACGGGCTGGACGAACGTGGGAGATTACCGGAACGAGCTTCGGGGCAAGGATATCCTCGGACTGCTCTGCATCCCTTACCGCCATATCGGCCTGCACTGGGAGAAGTGGAGGCAACTGGGCAAGGCCATGCCCATAGCCATCGCAATTGGGGTCGAACCCTATCTCAGTCTTGTTTCTGTGAGCGCTGTCCCGGCAGGGATAGACGAATATGACATCGCCGGGGCCCTCAAGGGGGAGCCCATCCAGGTGACCCAGGCGGAGACCTCGGACCTGCTGGTGCCGGCCAACGCCGAGATCATCATCGAGGGCGAGGTGCCCGTGGACGACCTTCTGCCCTTCGAAGGCCCCTTTGGCGAGTTCGCCGGCTACATGGGGGACGCCGTGGCTAACTGCCAGTACGTTAAGGTCAAGGCCGTGACCCACCAGGAGAGGCCCTACTTCCAGGCAACCTATGAAGGGCGTCCTCCCAACGAGAGCACCACGGTAAGGAGCATTGGCCGGTCCATGGCCCTCTACCGCCACCTGGTGAATGCGGGGATTACCGGAATACAGAACGTATGCGTCACCCCCGGCGGCTGCGCGGGGTTTCATGCCGTGGTGGCGATCAAGAAGAGCTACCCCGGCCACGTACGGGACGTCATGTGCAACGTATGGGGCCATCCCACCCTGTTCTGCAAGCACGTCGTGGTGGTTGATGACGATATCGATCCGTGGGACCCCTTCAGAGTGGAATGGGCCGTATCCACTACTGTCCGGGCGGGGCGGGACATCGAGATAGTGAAGGGTGGCAAGTCCATCATGGTTGACCCCTCCTCTCCCCGACCCCGTGGCGGGTTCCGTGGGGCCATCGAGTCGGACCTGCTGGGGATAGACGCAACCCGCCCGGTGGATGTGTACGAGGCTATGGGGGCCCGCTTCCCCGACTCCACCGACCCTGCCCCGGAGTTGATGGAAGAGGTGCGGCGCCGCTGGAAGAGCTACGGGTTTAGTGACTGAGGCTCAGGGTCCGGGGTCAAGGATCAAGGCCCTGACGCCCCGACCGCCCATTGAGGGAGATTTTACCCGTTGGGCCTGAGCCGGTCAGAGCCAGCCCTGGGCGTGATGTAGGGGCGAAGCCCTGAGCCTTCTCTCGGAGGAGCCTGGCCAACGCCGCGAAGAAAGAGGATCTGCGATGCTGATAATTGATGCACACCACCACTGGATGCCAAGGGAACACATCGAGGAAATTGGGCGGTACCTGGAGCCTGGAGAAGAGGTGTCCCGGGACGCCGAGCTGGTGCGAGTCCGGCGGGAGGGCACCGAGCTCTTCACCATTGATGTGGCCAAGTACACCTCACCGGAGGAACAGGTCAAGGACATGGACGCCGCCGGTGTGGATATGGCGGTCCTCTCCACCGGGCTATGGCAATGGTGGAACAACATGGAGCTGGCCCCTGCAATCAACGACGGCCTGGCGGAAGTCCAGAGAAGGTACCCTGACCGGCTAATCGGGCTGGCCCATGTGCCGCCGCTGGACCCGGCGGCGCCGGCCGAGCTGGAGCGTGCGGTGAAGACGCTGGGACTGAGGGGCCTCTGTCTTTCCACCCACTGCCAGGGCAAGTACCTGGACGATCCCGCTTATCTTCCCCTCTACCAGAAAACGGCTGAGCTAGGGGTACCCATCTTCGTCCATGCCAGCCCTACCCCTCTGGAGTACCAGAGCATCCGGGTCTACGACGCCGCTCGGCTCCTGGGCCGTGTCTTCGACCTATCCATCGCCGCCACCCGCCTGGCCTACAGCGATATCCTGGACCAAGTGCCCGGCCTCACCTTCGTCATAGGCCATCTGGGAGGCGCCTTCTTCGTACTGAAGGAGCGGCTCACCGGCAAGGCGGGCTTCTTCCGCACCCCCGAAGCAGATTTCTCGTCGCGCCTCAGCCGCCTCTACTTCGACTCCGCGCCCCCCTTCTGGACCTCGGCCCAGATGACCTGTGCCGTCCAGACCCTGGGCAGCGGCCAGCTCCTCCTGGGCAGCGACTACCCGGTGCTGCGGCCCTGGATGGTGCAGGCCCGGCGGATAATGGACGGCGTTCAGATGGGGGACGATGAGCGGAAGGCGGTCATGGGAGGGAACGCGGCGCGATTATTGGGGATCGATGGTTAGTATTACAGTCTTTTCCGGCGCCTCACTACTGTTATTTCGCGGGCGAAGAGCGCCCTTTGGAGCGCCCATAAGACGGGCCTCCGTCCAGACTGGTACCTGTCTCGTGTCTGATAGTCTATACTGATAGTCTATAATAGATATGCCTAATCCTACGGTCTATAAGCATCCTCGGCTGGTTGTCCCCAGCCCAGATGGCATGCTTGCCGTGGTAGACCGCAATGTTCGCGCTAACGGAGATATGAGCACCATTGTGAAGATCAGGGACGAACAGGGGCACACTGTCGTGGTATACCACTATGTGCATGACTCGGCGGGGAATCTGGTGCATGGCCCTCATGAAGCGCCAGGAAGCAGAGACCCGACGTACGCGGGTACGGACATACCCTATTCAGTTCCAGGCCGCCCGCTCCATTGGAGGAAGCTATGAAAAGGGACCAGTTGAAGCAGCAAATCATCGGCAAGATCGAGGATTATCTGGACGGTAGAGCAACCCGGCAAGACACTGCGGCTTGGGCCATTTCCAAAATCAGAAGCAGAGTCTTCACGTCAGACGAGGTGCTGTTGGAGGATGCCCTTACAGCACTGGCCGGGTTACATGACGGAGAGGAACGCTTCCAAACGGCTCGAGAGGACCTGGTCAACCTGCTCTCCGCTCTAAAAGGCCTGGCCCCCTATTCGGTCACCATAGTCTCGACGTAGGATAGTGTTGCGCCCTCGCACCAACAGGCGGGCATAATCGTTCTTACAGACCCTTGGCCTGACCCAGGTTCTCCTGACGCCTTGAGTGAGACGCTACGGGCCGAGTTGGCTGATGAAGGCATGAGGCGGGTCCCCGAGGGGATCGGGCAGGTGGCTGGGGCCGAAGCACAATCGAAAGCCGAGGAAAAGCCGGTTAACTAATCTTGCTGGTGTGCAGCGCAGGGGGTGACTATGCGCAAGACCTGGGACAGAGAAACAGATTAGCTAAGAAAAGGAATCTTAAAGATGGAAGCACAAGCGCTAGACAATGTGGTAGATACCGACATCCTGGTTATCGGGGGCGGCATTGGTGGCCATACCTTTGCCATAACAGCCAAAGAGAAGGCGCCTGCCTTGAAGGTAACAGTTGTGGAAAAGGCCCGCGCCGGCAAGACCGGACCCAGCGCTTTGGTCGGAGGTCGTTACGACGGATTCCTTCCCGAAAGAGATGATTTTGACCTGTATTTCAGGTCCAGAGTGGAAGAAGCTGATTATCTCTGCGACCAGGAGAAAATCGAAGATAACCTGAGATGGGCTGGGGATGTTTTTAGAAGCCTGGAACGATGGGGTGCTAAATTTGCAAGAACTGGTGAGGGAGATTACCAACGCCCCTTGAGCCGTGGTACCACAAGAGGGATGCTCCTGGAAAACGGAGGTGTCCCCCTTATGAACGCATTAAACAATTACGCCGGAAGCATCGGCGTGCAGTTCCTTAACCGTATTATGGTAACCGATCTCTTAAGCAATGAGGAAGGCGTTGTGGGAGCAGTGGGCTTTGGCGTGCGTGACGGAGATTTCTACGTGTTTAGGTCTAAGGTTACCGTGCTGGCGACAGGGATGACCCGCTTCAAGACCATCCAACCGGGGCATAGAAACGATACTGGAGATGGATATGCCATGGCTTACCGGGCGGGGGCTGAGGTGGCGGGCTTTGACTCCACGCACCACAACACCTACGGGGCAAGAATGGAGTTTGGGCCGGGCAATAACCTCTACGTTGGTCTTGGCGCCTTCTTCTTAAACGTCAAAGGGGAAAGGTTTATGCATAAATATCACCCTGAGCTAGCTGAACGGGCAGACTTCGTTTGGCTGGCTCCATCCTTTTGCATCGAGCGAATGGAGCACAGGGCTCCTCCGATCTATTTAGACATGAGGCACTTCACCCCTGACAAAATAGAGACCCTGTGGAAGGCCGTCCCCTACGCTATGATGAAATATGAGAGGGCAGGCGTGCTTAAAAACAACAAGTTTGTTGAATTGATTGAATACACCCCCGAGGGTCCACGGCCAATGCCTAGTGGCGTCCTCACCAATCGCAACTATGAATCCAGAAATCTTCCAGGGCTTTTCGCTGTTGGGGATGTCACCTCCCAAAAAGGCGGCGGCGGCCTATCCGCCGCTGCTATCAGTGGGGTGATAGCCGGCGCCTTTGCGGCCGAGAAAGCCTCCGGAAACAGCCGAGTAAGGATTGACGGGAAGCAGGTGGAAGCGCACAAACAAGCTTGTCTGGCTCCTCTGAAAAGAGACGATGGTATGGAGCCCGACCACATTATACTTGCTCTTCAAGAGGCCATACACCCTTACTATGTTGGCATAATCAGGCACGAGAGAAGGCTAACAAAGGCGCTTGAGGAGGTAGCGCAGATAAGGGATAGCCTTGTTCCCTTGCTTCACGCCTATGACTTCCATTACCTGATGTCGGCCAACGAGGTCAGAAGCATGGTGTTGTGTGCCGAGATGTTCCTCAGGTCCGCCCTGGAAAGGAAGGAGAGCAGACTAGGTTGCCTACGAGAGGACTACCGTGAGCTGGACAACGTAAACTGGTTAAGATATATCCATCTCAAAAGGGATAATGGAAAAATGAAGGTATGGTCAGAAGAGGTGCCCGTTGAAAAATACAAGCTGAAACCCAAGAGGGAGAAGTGCCTGCATCCTTTCTGGAAAAGGGTAGAAGAGCTAGGCTATTCGACTCTGGTGGAGGAATAGAAGAAAATGGGAATCAGGAAAATAGACTTAGAGCTTTGCAACGGATGCGGGGCCTGTGTGGAGGCCTGCCCCCTCGATGTGCTCAGGATTGATAAGGCAACAACGAAGCCCTTCATAAAGTACCTTCGGGATTGCCAGTCCTGCCTCCTTTGTGAGATAAACTGCCCCCTTCAGGCAATCTTTGTATCCCCGGATTACGAGAGAAGGATACCAATGCCAATCTACTACTGATTCGGTCTTTTGGCGACCTTTTTGGGGAAGAAGCCAGGATATTTCAGCTATAGCAATAACCAGGAGGTACTTAATGCCCAAAAACCAGCGTGACTGGATCCAGCAACTGGACCAGGCAGGGGAGTTGCTTCATATCCGCAAGGAGGTGGACACCCAGGTCTCCATGGGGGCCCTGGTATACGAGTCCGGTGAGAAGGCCCTGCTCTTCGAGAACATCAAAGGCCATCCAGGCTGGAAGTGTCTGGCCCAAGCGCCCGGCAACTGGCGGCACTTCGGCCTCTCTTTCGGCGTGCCCCCGGAGAAGGTGGTGGAGGAATACGCCCGCCGCATCGGCCTGGGCCCCAGCCCCTGTACCATCGTCGGCAGCGGGCCCGTCAAGGAGGTAGTGTGGAAGGGGGCCGATGTAGATTTAACCCGCATCCCAGTACACGTTGTCTGGCAGGGGGATGGCGGCCCTTACATCGGGGCGGGTCTCTGCGTGGTGCGGGACCCGGACACCGGCACCCAGAATATGGCCTTCCACCGGATTCAGGTCAAGGGTCCCAAGAAGACGGGCATACTGGCCCGCACCGAAACACATCTCTGGCGCATCTACCAGAAGTACGAGCAACAGGGCCAGCCCATGCCCATCGCCGTCATCAACGGGCACCATCCCTTCGTCTATTACGCCGCCTCCTGGTCCGGCTCGGCGGATGTCTCGGAGCTGGGGCTGGCCAGCACGCTAATGGGCGAGCCACTGCAATTGGTAAAGTGCGAGACCAACGATCTAGAAGTGCCCGCTGACTCGGAGATCATCATCGAAGGCGTGGTGCCTCCTAATGTGCGGGAGCCGGAAGGTCCCTTCGGAGAGTTCCAGGGCTACCCGGTGGCGGCCATGGGCATGAACCCGATCATCGAGGTCAACGCCATCACCATGCGGAAAGACGCGACGTATAAGACCCTGAGCAACTTCCGGCATGAAGGGAACATGTACGTGATCCTGAACATGTGCGCCGTTATCTACAACCGCCTGAAGGTCCTGGGCGGGGGAATTGACCTGAAGACCATCCACACCTCTGACGATTATTATACCCTGATAGTTCAGATGAACCCACAATACCGGGGAGATGCCCGCAATGCCCTGATGTCCGTGCTCACCGGGCCCTACCTGCACCCCAAGATCGCCATCGCCGTGGACGACGACGTGGACATCTACGATGCCAACGACGTCCTCTGGGCGGTCTCGACCCGGGTCAATCCGGCGCGCGACGTCTTCATCGTGCCCGACACCCGTGGACACCCCATGGACCTCTCCCTGGAGGAGGTGAGCGTTCCCGGCGCCGACACCTGGAGCCGGGTTGGCTCCAAGATGGGGATAGACGCCACCAAGCCGGCGGCCAAGACCGACCCCCAGGCCAGGGAGCGCTTCCGGCGCAACCGGCCCGTCGGATGGGGCCAGGTATTTCTAAAAGATTTCATTGATTAAGGTCGTCTCAGACCTTCAATCAAGATTCGGAAACGAGCATAATCAAATCACGTAGGGGCGCACAGCCGTGCGCCCCTACGCCGGGGTAGCAGCGAAAGGCATGTGGGCGATGATAAGTGTTGACGGCGAAGCTCGAGATGACCGTCTCAACGATAGCGACATCGTCCTTATGTTTGCCGCGGATTTTGCTGAGCCGCAGGAT
>JAUYDP010000058.1 GCA_030691805.1 Dehalococcoidia bacterium
GGTTTCCCAGCCCCTTCTTCATCTCCAGGCTCTCCTGGTAGAGACGGCGGGCCTCGGCCAGGTCCCCCTGGCCCTGGGCCAGCGCGCCCAGGTTGTGGAGGGAGCTGGCGATACCTGCCCGGTTTCCCAGCTCCCTATCTATCTCCAGGCTCTCCTGGTAGAGACGGCGGGCCTCGGCCAGGTCCCCTTGGCCCTGGGAGACCATGGCAAGCTGGTGCAGCGTGGCGGCAATTCCCGCACGGTCCCCCAGGTCCTTCTGTATCTCCTGGCTCTCCTGATAGAGACGGCGCGCCTCCCCGTAGTGGCCAAGTTCGTAGTGCACGTCCGCGAGGCTGCGGAGGAGTTCGGCCCGCCTCCTCTGCTTCCAGAGACCTTGCCCCCTCACCTCATAATAGTCCTCTAGAAGGCGTTCCAGGATGTATATTCGCTCCTTTTTCCTCGCCATGGTCAGGTTTGCGGAGTCGCTGTCGTAAACTGCACGTTCAGTCAGACTCTCCAAAACATTGGCCGGAGTATTGAATTGGAAGACTCCGCTACGCCAGTGCCAGAAATCCGGCGCAACGCGAGCGACGGCAGAAACCGCGTACTCTGGAAGCCATAGGACCAGTGGATAAGGAATGTCCCGGCGGTAGAGCTCCCTGCCCATGTTCATTACGCCCAGAACCGGCGGCGCAACTTCATCCGAAGGGATGGAATGCTCTAAGCCGACAACCATAACTGCTAGACGTTCCCGCGAAGGGGAAGCGGAGAGTTGTTCCACGATGACCTCGCGCAGGTTCAGCACCGGGCCTGACAGGCCCACCTCAACTACACCTATATCCATGGAGGCCAGGGCCTCTCGGAGGCGGGCTGCCGTCTCCTGCCGCAAGGGGACCTGGTTGCACCGGGCGAAGGCCAGGGTAAATCCCTGGGAATATTCGATCAGGCGGATGAGGCCTAGAAGCTCCTCCTGGTTCTCGGGAGATGGTTCTATCTCGCGTATAGCCTGTGCTGTGGCCGATCGTCTACGAGACACGGGCCAGGGCCTCCTTGAATCTCGGCAGCTCCAGGATGGCGGGATGGACATCATACCACAGGTCCCCGTTCGTATACTCCAGTACGCTGGTGTTATAAAGCATTAACTGATGGTCAGTATCCCTCAGGACATCTTTGGTCCGGTAGACGCGGGCCAACAACTCGTAGTGGTTCTCCGGGATTGCCCGCCTGAATTCGTTGGCGATCTTACCGATAGCCCGCTCCGCCACCTGCCTGCCTATTGGTAGGATATCGGTCAATTCGCAGCAGTACTGAATGGAACGGAGCAGGTCGCGAAAACTCCCGCCGCTGGAGTTTATGAGTAATTCCACCACACCTGGAGAGAAAGCCTCTTCAACCAAGATTCTCCTGGCAATGAGATCCCCCAGTGCTTCGTACCCGGGGCCAAAGTCCTCTCCGGATTTGTTCTTCACTTTAACCATAGGTAGCGTGCAGTACGAAGGGAATATCCCCGTGAGGAGAGTAGCCTTGGGAGTGAAGAACATGGAGATAGGCACGGTATAGACCATGTGGCATTCCAGAGCTGATAACTGCCTGCCGTTATCCAGGTAGATGGCCTCGTGGCGGTTTGTGCCATCCGGTTTTTGTTGCAGAGGAATCTTCTCAAGATTGTCGAAGAGAATTGCCAGGTCTTTCCATCCGCTCTTTCGAACCTTAGCGGAGGCGGAATCAATGAGCAGATTGATGCTCTGTATGAGATGAGAAATCTGGGGGTCCAGGCGCTGGCGTATGGTCTTCTTCATCTCTTCGCTGGTCTTGATTTGTCCCATGATCCTGGCAAACAGCTTGGCAAAAAGGGGCAACAATGGAGGAGTGGCGAAGCCTACCTTCATCTCTGCCGAGAGTTCTGCTTCCAGCTTGTCCTGGTCCGTCTTCTCGTAGATAACCTCGGCGAACCACATGGCTATGTTGTCCAGGAGCTTGTTATCCAGGTTCACTTTCTTTTCCCTTAGACAATGTTCCAGACCCCTGGCTACTCCTAAGAGAATGTCCGTGTATTCCACATCGTTGAGGTCAAGCTCTAGGTCGGCATCCAGGAGCGCCACGAAGCATCCCCTGTCCTCCAATGTTTTCCTCAATCCCTGTAGCTCCGTGGATTTGCCGGACCCCATATGTCCCGTAAAAAGCTGCGTGATAGGCTCGCCTTCCCGCCGCTCTATGCGGTTGGCCATGCACTTGACCACGTTCTCGTCGCCTCGCACCTCGGTGCATAATACGTAGCGAGGGTCGCCGCTTTCCAGAGGGAAAAGGCTTGCGGCCCGGAATACGTCTTTCAAGGTTCTGGCCGGTGTGATCATCGTTTTTCCATGGCGGCTATCTTCCCTATGCGTCGCGCATGGCGTTCACCGGCAAAGGCAGTGGTGAGGAAGAGATGCGTTATCTCCCTGGCAACGGGAGCGTCAACGGTCCCCTGGCCCAAGCATAGCACGTTGGCGTCGTTGTGCTCCCGGGCCAGCCGTCCCGTGCGAGAGTCATGGCACAGTACCGCCCTGATGCCGCTTACTTTGTTAGCAGTCATGCACATGCCGTTCCCAGTATTACATACCAGAATACCCCTATCATACTGGCCTTGCGCCACCGCCTCTGAAACGACCTGGGCAACATCCGGATAATCGCATGTATCTTCGCTGTAACAGCCGAAATCATTATACATATGCCCTGATACGGCCAGAAAATCAATAAGGTACTGCTTTAACTTCCAGCCAGCGTGGTCACTGCCTATGGCAATACGCATGAAATTGTCTCCAATGGATCATTCTAGCATATCGATTATTCTGCCACAAACCTCCTCCAATCGGGGGCGACGTATGGCGCCCTCTCGCAAGAGGACTGGCGATGGGCCGGTAAGGTCCAGAACAGTGGACGCCACTCCTTCATGACAGTCGCCTCCATCCAGTATAAGTGCCACTCGCAGGCCTATTTGATCATAGGCTTCCTGGGCGGTGACGGAGGCGGCGCGTCCTGCCAGGTTGGCGCTAGACGTAGCAAGGGGTGCGCCGGCCCGGCGTATCAGGGAGCGGGTGAAGTGATGGTCGGGGACGCGAACCGCCACGCCTTTGGAGCCTGCGGTAACCCATTCGGGGACATCATCTGACCTGGCTAGCACCAGGGTGAGGGGGCCTGGAAAAAACTGGTCCATGAGCCTCCATGCCAGTTCGGGGACCTCCTTTGCAACTTCGATCACCCCTTGTGTATCGGCTAGGAGGAGGGGGATGGGTTTGTCTTGTGGCCGGCCTTTTATCTGGTATATCTTGCGGACAGCCGCTTCGTCGGTATATAGCGCGCCCAAGCCGTAGACCGTGTCGGTGGGAAACACGAGAGGTTCCCCTGCTCGGAGATACTCCACGGCCAGGGGAAGAGTGGCCTCATCCGCCGGAATCAAAAGCGCCCCATCCATGAGAGCCTTGAATAATCGGATAGGAGGGGCTTTTTAGCCCCTCCAGCGGGCTGTAGGGGCGGGTTTCAAACCCGCCCCTACTATCGAACGAAAACGGGCTTTATTCAACATTCCCCCATTACCCTTGACGCTAGTATAGCACAGTGGTAAGCTTGGGTCGAGGAAAACCTCAGGCGGGCCACCCAAGCGACCCAGGGCGAATCTACTATGTCATCAAGAGCAGAGTCACAGGAAGAAACTACCCGCCGCGTGGCTACCAGTGGAGACCTGGAGGTCTCCGTATACCTGGAGATCGCCAAGCAAAAACAGGGAGAGCAGCTCATACCCGAAGGGGGGTCACCAACCCCTGGCAGAGAAGCTGTGGTTATCCTGGACTTCGGCTCCCAGTATAGCCAGCTCATTGCCCGCCGGGTCAGGGAGTGCAAGGTCTATTGCGAGATGGTGCCTTTTGACGCCCCTTACGAACGGGTGGCCGCACTGCAGCCCAAGGGGATTATCCTGTCGGGGGGGCCGGCCGGTGTCTACGACCCCGGCGCCCCGCTAGCCCCAGCTTACGTTTTCGAGAGCCGCCTGCCTGTCCTGGGCATCTGCTACGGAATGCAATTGCTTGCCCACCAGTTGGGTGGCAAGGTGGGCAGGGCCACGCGGCGGGAATATGGCCACTCCATCCTGCACCAGAGCGATGATTCCCCGCTCTTCCACGCTCTGCCGGCTTCCTTCAACGTCTGGATGAGCCACGGAGACGAGATAGTCGAGCTTCCGCCAGGCTTCCGCACCCTGGCCTATACGGAGAATGCGCCCATTGCGGCCATGGGCAACGACGACGGGCTGATTGGTATACAGTTCCATCCTGAGGTGGCGCACACGCCCCAGGGCAAAGACATCCTGAGAAACTGGCTGTACCGTGTCTGTGGCTGCCAAGGAGCCTGGACCGCCACCAACTTCATCCAGGACAGCATCGGCCGCATTAAGACACAGGTTGGGACAGGCCGGGTAATCTGCGCCCTATCCGGCGGCGTTGACTCCTCGGTAGCGGCGACACTGATCCAGAAAGCCATAGGTGACCAGCTCACCTGCATTTTCGTAAACAATGGCCTTCTGCGGAAGGAAGAAGCCGAGCGTACCCTCCGGAACTTCCAGCGCCACCTGAACATGAACCTGGTCTACGTGGATGCCTCGGAGCGCTTTGTCGAGCGTCTTAAGGGAGTAGTAGACCCGGAGGTCAAGCGAAAGACGATTGGCGAGGAGTTCATCAGGGTATTCGAAGAGGAAGCCCAGAAGTTGGGGAAGATAGATTTCCTGGCACAAGGGACCCTCTACCCCGATGTCATCGAGAGCGTTACCCCCGAGAACCGGGCTACCGCCAAAATCAAGACCCATCATAACGTGGGAGGCCTGCCCAGCAATATCAGCTTCTCCCTGCTAGAGCCGCTGCGATACCTTTTCAAGGACGAAGTGCGGGAGGTAGGCCTAACCCTTGGCCTGCCTGATGAGATGGTCTGGCGCCAGCCCTTCCCCGGCCCCGGCCTGGCGATTCGCGTGATCGGAGAGGTCACCAACGAACGCCTGGACCTTCTCAGGCAGGCGGACTGGATCGTCATCAACGAGATGAAGAAAGCCAAGCAGTATGGACAGGTTTGGCAAAGCTTCGCCATCCTGACACCCCTACGCACTGTCGGTGTTATGGGTGACTCACGGACGTATAATAACGTGGTGGCGCTACGTGTGGTAACCAGTGAAGACGCCATGACCGCGGACTGGGCTCGGCTACCCTATGACCTTCTGGCGCGCATCTCCAACCGTATCATCAATGAAGTGCCTGGCATAAACCGGGTTGTCTACGATATTACCAGCAAGCCTCCTGGAACGATCGAGTGGGAGTAACGAGATGAAATTCACCGTTATCTTACAGCCCGAGGACGCAGGTGGCTATTCTGTACTCTGTCCTGCAGTGCCGGGATGCGTCAGCCAGGGTGGGACTTTGGAAGAGACCCTGGACAATATTCGAGAGGCCATTCTGTTATGTCTAGAGGTGCGCGCCGAGGAAGGCTTTCCGCTACCCAAGGAAACTCCTGAACTGGTAGCGGAGGAAATACGCTCTTGCCTGAAGGATAGGGCAGAAGAGGGGCTACCGCTTACCATCGAAACGCGTGAAGTAGAGGTGCATGCGGATGTATGCGTCTAGTGACCGAGGAATCGCTTCAAAGGGGGAGCAAATGACGAGAGGAACGGGAAAAGGGAAGTCTACCACCTCCGGTACAAGTTATCTTGAGAGGGGATCCGAAAAAGGCGAGCTGCGTACTCGAGAGACAGAATTGCTGTGGCTCGAAGAGAACAGGCGAGAACTTGTAGAGCGGTACTCTGGAGAGTGGATAGTATTGGAGGGAGAGCGGGTACTCTCCCATGGACTGGACGCAGCTTCGGTACTTAACGACGCTAGGCTAAGAGGGATAAGTCTTCCTCTCCTGATCAGGATTCCTTCCAAAGACGAGGGACGTCTTGCCCTCGAAGCTGACCATGTTTAGTCGATTGCCTTTGGGTACATTCTCCCTGCGCTATCACTCGAATACGTTTAGGAGACCTGAGCTGCTGGTAAGGGTAAGAGGCCGCCTCAATGCTTTCGATGCGTCGGCCTTAATTGATACAGGTGCAGATCGCTGCTGTTTTCCTGCAAGTGTCGCAGGATACATAGGCATTGATCTTGGGGGTATTGCCCCGTTTAATCTCGGAACTGTAGGGCAGCCTGTACGTGCATGGGAGCACAGGGTTGTTCTAGAGTTCCCTGAACTGCAGAGCTACAGCATTGACGCTGAAGTGTGGTTCGTTGATAATCCTACCCTCAATCCGCTAATAGGTCGAGATCCGCTCTTTTCGCAGATACAGCTTGGCTTCCGGCAATCGCTCCACGCTTTCTACATTCTGACAACCGCGTAGGATCGAAGTGGTTACCTTCACACAACGCGTAGCAATAGCCCCAATCGGGGGTGGACGACTCAAGGAGCTTGAAGCCCTGGTTGACGCAGGAGCCACGTACACCTGGATTCCCCCGTCCGTTCTGGAGGAGCTTGGCATTACTTCCGAGGAGCAACTTACATTCGTCCCGGCCGATGGACGCGAAGCTAGCTATCCAATTGCCCAAGTGAGAGTAAGGCTCGACGGCAGGGAGCGGTTTACGATCTGCGTTTTCGGCGAAGAGGGCACGGAGCCCTTGTTGGGAGCTGTCACACTGGAGGAATTCGGCCT
>JAUYDP010000350.1 GCA_030691805.1 Dehalococcoidia bacterium
CCGGACGATGGCCCTCGCAGACCGCTGGGGCCGTCACTTCGGTAGGTCCCGCCATTCCCACCGGGCGGGTAGGCGTAGAAGATAGAATGGCGTCCCGCCTCCCGGGTCGTAACGTAACAGTGATTGATGGCCCCATAATCGGACCCGCTGACGTGGTCGGGCACGACCTGGGCCAGCGCCCCAATAACGGTGAAGATGGCCCGGGAGGCCACCTCCCCAAAGCCCCCGGTGGCGGCAGGATATCGAGCGTTCAGCAACGTCCCCTCCGGCGCAATCACCCTGATGGGACGGAATATGCCCTCGTTCATAGAGCCGAAGGGGTCAAAGAGGATCTTGGTGGCAATAACCGCCGCCCCGTGACTGACCGCCAGGGATATGTTGTAGGGTCCCTGCGACTGGGCCGACGTGCCGGTGAAGTCCACGCTCAGGTCATCTTCCCCAATAGTCACCGTCGCCTTGATGCACAGAGGTTGGTCTCCCACTCCATCGTTATCCAGGTAGTCCTCGTAGCTGGCGGTAATCTTGGGCAGACCCCGAAACACGGAGCGCACGTAGTTCTCTGAGGCATTGATGATCTCTTGGCAGGCCTGGGTGATTTTCTCCAGGCCGTACTTGTCCAGCAACTCCTCTAACCGGCGCTCCGCGGTCTTGCAGGACGCCACGAAGGCCCGGATGTCTCCGGCCCGCTCATCGGCCATCCGCACGTTGCTGAGGATCAGGTTGAGGGCGCTCTCGTTGAGGTTGCCTCCCTCGTATAGCCGGATAGGTGGAATGACCAGCCCTTCCTGGTGTATCTCGTTGGCCTTACCGGACAGGCTGCCGGGGGCAGCCCCTCCGACGTCGGTCCAGTGCCCCCGGGCCGCGCAGAAGAAAACCAGCCGCTCCTGGTAGAAAACGGGGAAGAGCACAAGGACATCAGGAAGATGGGTCCCGCCCCGGTACGGGCTGTTGACCATAAAGAGGTCCCCAGGGTGAATTCTTCCCTGGAAGTCCTTGATGACCTCTTTGGAGGTGAAGGGCATGGGGGCGATATGAAGAGGCAGCCCGGCGTCCAGGGTTAGAAGCTGTCCCTGGTCATCCAGCACCGCGCAGGAACAGTCTTTGCCATCATAAACCACCGAGGAATAGGCGGTCTTGATCAGGGTAATGACCATCTCCTTGCTGATGGCCCGCAGCCGGTTGCGGACCACTTCGACGGTAATAGGGTCTATTCCATCCAAGGCTTCACCTCTGAAGGACAACGTTGCCGCAAGCGTCAATTTCGGCCCGGAAGTCCGGTGGAACCACCACGGTGGAGGTGTGCTCCTCCAGGATGGCCGGGCCATGTAACTGGAAGCCTGGAGGCAACGTAGCTCGCAGGTAGACCGGACAGTCGAGCCACCCCTCAGCCTCCTTGAAATACACCTTACGCCTCCCTATTAGAGGCTGGCTATCGGTTAGCGGTTTATAGCTGATAGCCGGCCTCTTGACCCTCCCGATGGCCGTTACTCGAAGGTTAACAACCTCCACCGGCTCACCGGGAGCGGAGTGGCCGAACTGCTCCTCGTGCCGCCTGTGGAACCCGCCAGCAAGATCGGCGAAGGCGTTTTCAGTCAGGTCCCCAGTGATGGGGACGTTTACCTCGTGAGCCTGCCCCACGTATCTCATGTCCAGGCTACGAAAGAGGTTAATATCGGCGGCTGAGAAGGACTCTGTCTGAAGCGCTTGGACCCCCTGGGCCTCCAAGATGGCAAATTCCTCTCTGGCGCGAGCGATATCAGGATTCCCGCTCCGCATCAGAAAGGTCTGAACGAAGTCGTGCCGGAAATCCGAACACAGGAAGCCCAGCCCCGAGAAAGTGCCAGGAGCGGGTGGGATAATGGTCAGCGGAACATTAAGCTCCCGGGCAATGAAGGCGGCGTGCATGGGGCCGGCGCCTCCGAAGGCGCACAGGATAAAATCGCGCGGGTCAATCCCCCGGGCGACGGTAACCGTACGGATGTTATCGGCCATCTTGGCCACGGCGATCTCCAGTATGCCGACGGCGGCCTCGATGGGGGTCATGCGAAGGGGAATGGCGACCTTCGCCTCTATGGCGCGCAGGGCTCTTTCTGTATTTAGCCTCATGCGGCCGCCGACCAGTTGCTCCACTCGCCCCAAGACCGCGTTAGCGTCGGTTATGGTTGGGTCTGTTCCGCCCAATTCGTAGCACACCGGACCCGGGTCGGCCCCCGCGCTCAGCGGCCCCACTGCCAGGAAGCCCTCCGGGTTGATCCATCCGATGCTGCCGCCCCCGATTCCAACCTCCACGATGTCTACCACCGGTATCTTGACCATATAGCCAGCCGGCCAGTATTCCGTAGTGGTCTGCATAACTCCGCCGTTGATCACGTTGGCCTTGGAGGTTGTGCCTCCCATGTCGAAGGCGATAATGTTATCCCCAAGCTGCGAGCCGCCGGTGGCCTGGCGGGCCTCCCCGACGAGGTAGGCCGCTGCAACAGCACCTCCCACAGGACCGGATTCGATGATCTGCACCGGCCTTTCCTTGGCCATGCCGGCCGTCATGATGCCGCCGTTCGACTGCATCACGTGCAATGAAACGTGCTTGGCAGCGCCCATATCCCGCAAGCTGGCCTCCAGGTTCTCCAGATAGGCTCGGATGACCGGCTTAAGGTAGCTATTGGTCACCGTGGTGCTCAGGCGCTCGTATTCCCGTATCTCCGGAAGGACGTCTGAGGAAAGGGACACGTCGAGACGAGGGTATTTAGAACGGATAAGCTCCTTAACCTGGCGCTCGTGTACGGGGTTCTTGAACGAATTAAAGAAGCATACTGCTATGGACTGCACGCCCTGGGACACCAGGCTCTCTACGGCCGCTTCGGTCTGCTCTAGATCGAGAGGCGCAACTACCTCTCCCCGGGCGTTGATTCGCTCCGTGACCCCTAATCGCCACCGGCGCGGGACCAGGGGCGCCGGCCTCTGGTAGAAGATATCGAAAAAGACGGTGCGATTGCCCCGGCCTATCTCCAGCAC
>JAUYDP010000393.1 GCA_030691805.1 Dehalococcoidia bacterium
AAAATACCCCCCTGCTGGTAGTCACCCGGACCGGGCCTCCCGATTGGACCACATGGTTATTGGTTACGATGAGTCCACCGGGACCGAAGACTACTCCCGAGCCCTGCACGCCGGGAAGGTTCACTTTCACTATGGACGGGATGGATCTGGCCACTACCTCCCGGATCATAAGGGCCGTCACCATAGGCGCCAGTTCCGGAGTTGCGGCCCCTGGGGGCACCAGGCCAGCTTCTTTGGCTATGTCTCCAGCATTGGTGATGGTTACATCGCCCGCCTTGGCCCACGGCGTGTCTATCATCCATTGTTGGAAGGCAGCCCGTTGGGCTCTGACAACCACCACGATACCCAGGTCGGCGGAAGACGTGGGAAGGCCGAAGTTGGCCAGAGAATTTTGGTCAGATACGTAGCGGGCTTTGATAGCGGGGCTGACATCCAGGAGAGTCAAATGCCTCCAGACCACCTGCTCGAAACTAAGACCCGTATCCGGAGAGTTGTCGAACGGGGGTGGAATCTGCCGGTTAGCCAGCAGCCAGGGGTCAAGCCCCCGGTCATGCATCTGGTCAAAGACATTTACCCGGGCTACCCGGTTCTCTAGTGGCCTCCACTGCAGAACCGCCTTCTGGGTGGCCTGGGATACGAAGCCGTCCAGGATGAAGCGCTGGGAGGAAGGATAACCTAGCGCCATCACTCCACCCTGGGCCTGGAACTCCGTCCAGAAGGGAATCCCCTGGCTGTCGCTTAAACTGAAACCTCGGGAGGGGTCCGGCGAACCGCTGGCCTGGGTATAAAAGTGCCCACCGGGATACGCAAAATCCGGCGGGTTAGCGGCCAGTGCTGATGGGGCGCCTGCCGAATGTATAGCCAGGACCAGTAGGAAAACAAGCAGGATTGAAGACTTAATTCTCATAATATCGCATCCGATTATTCAACGCCCTCTATTTACTATCTTTCCCCGAGGCTGCGAAGATACAGGGTCAAGCGTAGGCAGTGTCTTTGGCCGGACTGGCGCTATACGGCTGAGACCCCGAGAGAACCGGCGAAGTCCCCTACGGCGCTGGCGAACTCCTCCGGCCTTTCATAATACGTAACATGGTCAGAGCCCATCAGCTCCACAAACCGGCACCCAGGAATACTGTCAGCTATAATTCGGGCAATGCCACGTAGCACCGGTGCGCTTTCAGAGCCGGATATCATGAGACACGGGGTGCTAAGGCGGGCCAAGTCGTCTTGGGACACCTGATATGGCGGCATCTGCAAGTCCCCAAAGAGCTCGGTTGCGTTGGCGCGATATTTATCGCGTAGAGGCTCAGATAACGTCCGCCATAACCCAGGACAGACAACGCCAAAGAAGGCATCTACGGCGGCCCTGGGACCTCCTGCGGCGGCGGCCGTTTCCAGGGCCGGACGCAACGGACCCAAGAAAGCTTCGGCTCCTTGGGGGTCCAGCGCAAAGACTGCACACTCCGTTGTTTGCTTTCCCCCAGGGGGCTGCGGGTATGCCCCCGTCTGTCGTAAGCGATCACCCGGTATCGTGGCCCCAAGCGCGCCATCTGGTCGGCCCATACACTGGCGTCGCCACACATGCCATGGATAAAAAGCAGTGGCGCTCCTTGGCCCTGCTCCTCATAGTAAAGGTCTGTACCGTTTACGCTGACTGTTGACACTTCACACCTCCTGATACAATTATACCCTTCCCTACAACTTATCGGGGGATTCACTCGGCGGTCCCGGGTTAGAGTCACTGTTCTGCGGGGCGCAACGGGGTCTGCCGAATGAATTCGGCGCTACTGTCACTCAGCGGCGAATCACGCGGTTCGAGAAACGGGTTCGGTATGTGGGGCTTTCAACCGTGTCAAATCAAATGAAAATGTTACCGAAGGCGCTTAGCTTGACATAGCTTCGTGCTACGCCCTATACTACATTAAAACCCACAGAGGAAAAATATGGTAAGAATTCGTCTCCGCCGCGTGGGCGCTAAGAAGAAGCCTGATTATCGAATAGTGGTAATTGACTCGCATGCTCCGCGAGACGCCGCTTATCTAGAGCTAATTGGCAACTACGATCCCATGGTCGAGCCGTCTGCTATTAAGATAGACCAGGACCGGGCGCTGTTTTGGTTAAAGCGAGGCGCTCAGCCAAGTGACAGGGTAGCCAGGCTAATGGCTAAATCGGGCATTCTTCCCGTTACGGCTACATGAAAGACCTGGTAGAGTTTATCGCCCGATCGGTGGTAGACGACCCGGACAGTGTTCGAGTCACCGAGACCAGCGGGGAGAGGACACTTATCCTGGAGCTGCGAGTGGCGGAAGCCGATATGGGCAAGGTGATAGGAAAGGCTGGGCGTGTGGCCGAGGCCATGCGTACCCTTCTCAAAGTGGGCGCCGCCAGGCAAGGCAAGCGAGTTGTTCTTCAGATTATTTAGACACAATTATTAACCGAATACTTAACCGGCAGGTCCTCAAAAGGCTTCCAGCCTTGGTGAGGACCTTTTAATTTAAAGGACCGATGCGCTTGGCAGTTACTATCAGACGGTGAGAGTAAATGTAGTCCGGGACACAGGTGATCAGAGTGAGCGTCTCGTCGGGCGTGGGTTTTAGAACGCTTAGCTCCGTGGGCAGGACCACCTTCTTGGCCACCACCTGGTAAGCGAATCCCCTGATGGGAGTGTATAACACGACCACGTCATCCAACTTGATTTCGGGCAGACGCTTGAATACCTGTCCCTCTCCCCTTATAGGACTGCTGATGTGGCCAGACATGACAATATTCCCCGGCTGGCCCGGGTCTGCGGTGCCCTTCAAATGGCCTACGGCATATACTGGTCGTTCCCATTGCCACTCTCCATCTTCGAAAACGATTCCTAGCTCCACCACCCGGGAGTCCACTTCAATAGCCGGGATAATGATGCGGTTGGCAGGAAAGACGCCCAGTGGCCCGTAGGCCAGGCCCTCCCAAGGCACGTCGTCCCCGATTGTGCCAACTTGGGGGCCTATCGTTCTGGATTCTCCAGGCGCGCTGGCAAGAAAGCTGCTTAGCGACGCTGTCTCATCGCCGTCCTCTGGCGCCAGGGCGCCGGCAGGGTTTTCGGGAAGCGTGGCCTCTACTACGAGATCGGTCTCCCCAAAAGACTCTATATGGTTGAGGGAGTAGTATGAGTAGGCGTAATAGGCTCCAGTAGTGAAGAGAAGCAACACCCCCGCAACCAAGAGGCCGTTGCCCATCCACCTCAGACCCCTCTGTCTAACCCAGCTCATAGACCGCCCCCGGCCAAAGTTCCGTTTCCTGCACTTTGCCATGCCCCAAATAGTAGCGACATCTGATGCTCTTCTCTACTGGGATTATAGCATAGCAGCCTATCTAATGGTCTCTTAGCGAGCATTATGTCAAGAACAAGGCGCCAAACCCTGCAAAGGTATCGCGCTGGAAAACGCTTCATAGGCAAGCCGGATTTGGCATGGCAGCGGCTGTTAGCGGGCCACCCGGCGCCGGTATTTTGAGATGGTTGGCTCTAGCTGCCCGACGGCACTTGCAGGTATTCCCCGAAGACCGAGCGCAGTACGTCGCATATCTCGCCCAGAGTAGCGTTGGAACGCACCGCTGCCAGGATAAACGGCATCAGGTTTTCCTGGCCGGCAGCGGCGCGCCGGAGCGCTTCTATTCTATCGGTGACCGTAGCAGCGTCCCGCTCCCGGCGGACCC
>JAUYDP010000439.1 GCA_030691805.1 Dehalococcoidia bacterium
GTGGTCCGTATCATAGACCGGCGCATCAACGCCTATGGGGTGGCGGAAGCATCAATCCAGAAACAGGGGACCAACCGGATACTGGTTCAACTCCCCGGGGTGCGGGATGTCCAAGAGGCCATACGCCTCATAGGTAAGACCGCCCAACTGGACTTTCGAGAACAGGTGGCAACCCCCGATGGGAAGGCGGACTGGGCAATCGCCAAGGCCCTGGGCAATGACGGCCAGGAAAAGGAGCTTACCGGCAAATACTTCCGGCCTAACGCTCAGGTGACTTTCGACCAGCAGACTGGTCAGCCCGAAGTCTCTTTTGAATTCGAATCCGAAGGAGCCAAGCTCTTCGAGCAGATTACCACGCGCCTGGTGGGCAAGCCTTTGGGCATATTCCTGGATAACGAGATGATTTCTGCTCCAACAGTGCGGGATGTTATCAGGGACCGCGGGGTGATCAACAACATCCCGTTAGAAGAGGCCCGTCTCCTGTCTATACAGCTCAACGCCGGCGCCCTGCCAATCCCGGTGGCCGTAGTCAAGCAGCAGGACGTGGATGCTACTCTAGGCGCGGACTCCCTTCAGAAGAGCCTGCTGGCTGGACAGATCGGACTGGGCATCGTCGCCCTATTCATGCTGGTTTATTACAGAGTGCCAGGCCTTCTGGCCGACCTGGCGCTTCTGGTCTACACCTCTCTGGCGCTGGCCGTTTTCCAGCTTATCCCTATTACCTTGTCTCTAGCCGGCATTGCCGGGTTCATTCTGTCCATCGGCATGGCCGTCGACGCTAACATCCTCATATTCGAGCGGACCAAGGAGGAGGTGCGGTCCGGTCGCACCCTGGGTGCATCCATCGAGGCCGGGTTCTCCCGGGCCTGGACCTCGATTCGAGACAGCAATATCTCTACCCTAATAACCTGCGCCATCCTATTCTGGTTTGGAAGCAACTTCGGGGCCAGTATCGTCACCGGCTTCGCCCTCACCCTGGCCCTTGGAGTGCTCATCAGCATGCTCACCGCTATCGTCGTCACTCGCACCTTCCTGCGGACCCTGGTCTCCACGGAGATCGGCCGCAAACTGGCCTGGTTTGGCCTGGAGCGACCTCAGGCGCCCAAGATGGCGCTGGGGACTACGGGAGAATAGCGCTATGTTAGATTTGGTCGGCAAGCGCTACTGGTACCTGCTGCTTTCAGCGGTGGTAATCGTTCCTGGCCTGATCTCCCTGCTTCTTTTTGGGCTACGCCCGGGCATTGACTTCTCCAGCGGCACGATCATGACCCTCAAGTTCAGCAGCGACATTAACCAGTCGGATTTCCGGCAGGAGATGACTCGCCTCGGCCATAGCGATGCCATTATCCAACGTTCGGAGCAGTTCAGCTTCCTGGTGCGTATCCGCGAACTGGCGGCAGAGAAGCCCGCCGCCGACGGACAGGAAGCCAAGCCTTCGGAAAGGGAGACGCTTCTCAGCGGCCTCAAAGATAAGTTCGGAACCGTGGAAATCCTGACCTATGACTCTGTCTCTCCCATCGTAGCCGGTGAGACTGTGCGTAATGCCGCTTTCGCCGTGGCCGCCGCCGCCGCGGGCATCCTTCTCTATGTAACCTGGGCCTTTCGCAAGGTGGCCAAACCCTTCCGCTACGGCGCCTGCGCAGTTGCGGCCCTGGTGCATGACGTGTTGGTGGTGCTCGGGGCAGCCTCAATACTGGGCAAGGTAGTGGGGCTGGAAGTGGACGCCATGTTCATAACCGCTACCCTTACAGTCATCGGCTTCAGCGTCCACGACACTATCGTGGTATTCGACCGAATTCGTGAGAACATGCGGCGGATCGGCGGAGGCTTCGATAACGTGGTGAACCAGAGCCTGCTTCAGACCATGGGGCGGAGCCTCACCACCTCTTTAACGGTGGTTTTTACCCTTCTCGCCATCCTCCTCTTCGGGGGAATCACCATCCGCAGCTTCGTGCTGGTGCTCCTCATAGGCATCATCAGCGGCACCTACAGCTCCATCTTCAACGCCAGCCAGCTTCTGGTAGTCTGGGAGAAAGGCGAGGTGGGGCGCTTCCTCCGCCGCTTGCCGGGGCTACAGGCGGCGCGGCGGTAAGGAAGCCAGGGCACACACCGCGCTGTCCTTATTGGGGCAGGTGGGGCTCGCCCTGTGGCGCCATCTGTTGGAAAAGTGGATCGTGTAGGTGGGGGGGGCCTCACGCTTTGTCTATTCGCCACTTAGGTTCCCGCCGGTAGCGGAAGTTTCATTGGCCTTACCGGCCTTAAGCCTGCGGTTTACGCGGTAGCGCCTTTTCACTCGCCCCTTCAAGCACAGTCTCCCAGTTGTCTACCTGACATGTCTATTCATAGACTCATGGGGAGGATTGTAGACTTGACTCCATTATCTGAACGCTCTATACTAATCTGTAGTATATACGCGTATATACGTTGAACGACGAGGTGCTTCTCCGGCACCTTGATGAGTATCTTGAGCCACCTGCCGATCCGAACCCAGAGACGGCGGGAATCACTATCGTATGGGAGCGCGATAACCCGAACTTCGGGGCGCGACACATTTGGGGAAAACACCGGATCACGGAAGAGGAAGTTGAACAGGTCATCTTTGAAATCCCTCCTTTTGTGGAGGCCAAACGTCATCCAGACCATCCAAACCGGACGATCTTCTGGGGAGCCACGCGTCGTGACAGGTGGATTGTTATTGTGTGTGAAGACTGGAAAGAGGATGACACGAGATATCTGAGGCCAATAACCGCCTTCGAGCCTGAGGAGGGAGTCAAGTACTGGGAGGAATACCAATGAGTGAGTTTACTTACAAGCCAGCGAAAGCGGAAGACCTCGAACGTGAGGCCCGGGACTGGGACCTTCGGGAATTGAACCCTCGAGGCTGGAACGATGCTCCGGAGGCAGTACCACAGGTGAGAAGCAGTGCCTCAATTAGCCTTCGCATCCCGGTTAAGATGCTGACCATTATCAAAGCCTTTGCACAAAAAGAAGGTGTTGGCTACCAGATTCTAATGAAACGATGGCTGGACGACCGGATACGGGAGGAGCGCGACAAACTAACACCACAACACATCGTGAAGTTGCGGGAGCCTAAAATGGTTGCTCTGGCCGCTGCCTTTTCCCCGTCCAAAGAACAAGTTCTAACCAAGGAAAAATAAATGCTTACCTCTGAGTGGCTAAGCGCGTTCGTACCATTAGGGATCATGCAATCGTCGGACGAGTGGATACCCCTTGGCGCTGGAGTGCTGTTCCATGACCCACCCATTGTCTGGCTAGTCACGGCGAACCACGTCGTGAACAGCGCGAAAGGCGTAGGAATGGCCCCTCTTGTGACGAAGAGCAATGGCGGTATAGCTGTGGTCGGGATTCAGGATTACCAGCACAACTACGGATACAGGTGGCATTCGGATGTGACCCGAGATATCGCTATCACCCTTATGCCAGTCAGCGCAGAATGGCGGATCAAGGCCATCGATGAGAGCTTGTGCATCAAGATCTCCGAGCTCGTGCCTTCAATGGCGTGCTACACGGTGGGGTGCCCATATGGAGCCAGGGGCTTCGATCCGCAGCGAGCCACTCCGTTAGTGCTTGATGGTATCATATCTGGTCTGGACCCCGAGTCGGGTTCTATTTACACGAGTGTTCCCACCTTTCCTGGTAACAGCGGAGGTCCGATTATCGTTAGACGAGACCCGTTCAATCCAAGCGGTGGTTTGACGGTTGGTGCTCCAGTCTTGCTGCTGGCTGGAATCATGCTCCAAGTTTGGCTGGTGCCTTCGCCTGACCCATCTGGTCCATCATCAATACCGCCCTTGCACCTGGGCGTTGGAATCACCATAGAGGCGGCTCTAAACCTTATCCGGTCGCCCAGCGCAAGGCGGGATCGGGAAAGAGTCTTGGCAAAGTAGGACTATCCCTTTCCCCTTCTCGGGAGCGACACTGAGTCTCAGCCCGCCTCTAGCGGTCCCGTCATTGAGTGCAACGATTCGGTTGACCATCACGGTCATCACGCTTCCCTCGTCCCACCAGGCGCTTCCATCAACCGCGCACCATATTCGACTGCGCCACCCGCCATGTCCACGGCATCTTAATCCCAACGGCAGACCTCGTGGCAACATAAACAGGCGATGCACTCCTTCTGCTCGATGAGGGCCTTCTTACCGACCATGGTTATAGCCTTCACCGGGCAACTTTCGAAGCACGTTCTCCAGCCGGTGCATTCCCGGGTGAGGATGATCGGCTTGGCTGGCCTGTTGAACTGTCTCAGGAGTAAACGCCTTCCCCAAATTGGGGGCCAGGAGTTCGTGGCCAGACGATACGTCGTTGGATAGACGAAGGGGGAGACGCGCCCACCGGCCTCTTCCAGCGGGATCCCGAGCACCTCAATCCCCTCCAGAGACGCGACCCCTATCCCGCGCTTCCGGGCAGCCGCTAACGTGGGGACCCACTCGGCGTCCAGGCCGGCCACTGCGCACATCACGGCGTCGAGGGCCACGCCGTAGGCGCTGGCTGCCAGCAACCCCACATCGCGGACTCGCCCTCCTGCTGGCCCATCGCCGTCCATGCCCTGCACCGTGTCCATGGTCGCCAGGTGGGGCGGGGCAGCAGTGTACATGTCAAGCAGCGCCTCGCCGAAGTCCTTGGGGTCCGGGAAAAGGCGGTGTAGCTCAGACTTGCGGGCGCCTGGCAGCACTCCCATATGGTTCTTAACCGCACCAGTGAGCAGGGTCAGGCCGTGGGTCTTCATCTTCGGCAGAGTGATCAGCACATCGGTCTCCAGCACCGGCCTGGCGATGTGCAGCTTTCCCAGCAACGCTCCCCCCGAGTCAATGTCCCGGCCCCCAATCTCATCGTAGTTCAGCACCTCCGCTCCTTCCGCGGTCGCGGCATCGAGGATTCCCGAGGCTTTCAATGCCTGCTGCGTGCGGTGAGCGGTCACACCGGCTGCGCTGCCGCCGACGGCAGGTGTTCCGCCCACCTCCCGGACCAGCCGGCAGACAGCCCTCACTATTGCAGGATGGGTACAGACGGCGTCCTCGGGAGGGCTGGGCGAGGCCAGATTCACCTGTAATAATACCCGCTGCCCCGGCCGCACGAACGACTGTAGCCCGCCCAGCGGCTCCAGGCACTGGCGCAACGCCATTTATACCGACTCTGGATCGTAGTTGACACATTCGGTCAGGGAGACCGTGGCCAGGTTAAA
>JAUYDP010000440.1 GCA_030691805.1 Dehalococcoidia bacterium
ATACGGAAGCGGGCTCGGAGTTGTACAGCCTTAGACTTCCCTCCCGAGGAGATCTCACCATCCAATGTCTGCTGCAGGCCCTCCACCGGCTGGTTGGTCTCAGTATTGGTTATTTGGAACACCCTCCTTCTCGTTATGAAGCTTTCCTGTCGGCCTCGAATCCGGCCCGGTGCTGCCGTAGGCAGCCTACCAAAGGGGCCGTGAGGCCATTCAGAATGTCATACAGCCCAGGAGCTCGAACGAGGCGGGGGTTCCAGAGGTCGGGTGTGGACCTGAAAAGCCAGTGGACCATCTCCCATGGACTTTCCGGCATATGGCACGAGAAGAAAGGGCGCCCAGAGCTGGTCCATGGTAGCCTCGGATAAGAGGCTGGTAGAGCTCAGGCTGTTGCCGGAGGGAGCCTCCAACTGGCATTCTCTCTGGGAAGCTGCGCCCGCCTGGCTGTTTTCACTCAAATGCCTGTGGGCAATATGGTTTCCGCCGCTAACTACTCCGCCACTAAGACACCAAGGCACAAAGAAAGTTATGGAATACAAGCCTCTTTCAGAGCGTGAATTCGTGTCTTTGTGACTTTGTGGCTGAGTAGTTATGGTTATTTCGGAATGGCAGTATACCGGCGCCGAAAAAGAAGTCAGCAAAACCAAGGGAATAACGCCCAGGTAACGCCGGAGAAAAGCCCGGCGCCAGAGGGAAGCGGGCCTACCTGTCAACGGCGATAAGCCCTTTGCGAATGGCGTACTTGATAAGCTCGACGCGGCTATGAAGGCTTAGCTTGCCCATGATGTTAGAACGGTGCCTTTCCACGGTATTTACGCTAAGGACCAGCTCATCAGCTATAGCCCTACTGGTCTTCCCCTCGGCAATAAGGCGCAGCACCTCCCGCTCTCGCTCGGACAAACCATCATAGCTATCCTTCTCCTCTCCAGCCTCCACCCGCTTGAGGTAATCGTCGAGAAGCTGCTTAGCTACAAAGGGGTGAAGGTAAGCCTGGCCCTGGGCTACGGCCCTGACCGCCGCCAGCAGGTCCGCCGGAGAAGCACCCTTTACCACGTAGCCGGATGCCCCAAGCTGAAGGATCTGGAAGAAGTAGCGCTCATCCTCGTGCATCGTCAGCGCCAGAACCTGCACTTTGGGAAAGGACTCCTTGATCCGCTGCGTGGCTTCAAGCCCGTTCATTCCCGGCATGGCAACGTCCATCAGGACTACATCCGGTTTGAGGTCCCGCACCATCTCCACGGCCTGGCGCCCATCCACCGCCTCACCCACCACCTCCAAATCCTCCTGGGATTCCAGCAACAACCGCACCCCAGCCCGGACTATGGCATGATCGTCCACCACCAGCACTTTGATCTTTATCACGTGCCAACCTCCGTGTAGAGGCGAGGCATGCCTCGCACCTACAGTACCACCAGCACTTTGATCTTTATCACGTGCCAACCTCCCCCAAGGGAATCTCCAGCGAAATGCTTGTCCCCCGACCCGGCCGAGAGTCCACTCGAAGGGTTCCCCCTAGAAGGCCAACCCTCTCTTGCATGCCCATGAGGCCCAGCCCGCTATCGTACTTGTATACCTCATCTCCGACCTCGAACCCTTTGCCGTTATCTTCTATGGAGCCTTTGACTTTGCCATCCACTAGCTCAAGTCGGATGGTGGTCTCCGTGGCCGCGGCATGTTTCACCACATTGGTAATAGCCTCCTGTATGACGCGAAAGAGGACAGTCTCCATGTGCACTGGTAGTCTCCGGCCCTGGAAACCGGCCACCTCCACGTGAGAAAGAATATGGGCACGGCCCAGGTTGTTCTCCACATACCAGCTTATGGCCGCTATGAGACCCAGGTCATCGAGCAGCGTGGGCCTGAGGTCCAGCATCAGCCTGCGAATCGCCGCCAGAGTCTCTGACGCCAGGTCACGCACGGACGCCAACCGGCGTCTGACATCCCCTAGCTTAGGAGCCATGGTCTCCTCGATCCCTCCCAGGTTCATCACCAGAGCCGTAAGTGCCTGTCCTACGTCGTCGTGAAGCTCACGGGATATCCGCTTACGCTCATCTTCCTGGGCCATAATCACCTTTTCCAGGAGCTGTCTCCTGGTCTCTTCTTTACGCTGTAGCTCACCATAGAGACGCGCGTTCTCTACGGCCACGGCAGCCTGGCCACCTACGATTGCCAACAGGCGAGCATCGTGGTCGGAGAATCCACCCGTTTTGTTTCCAGCGAAGATCACCCCGATCGTCCTTCCCTCCACCTGGAGGGGGACTGCTATGGCTGTTTCTCCACCAAAGGTGTGGAGAAAACGGAGGCAATGGCTGGCATCGCCGCTGGGCCTGGCCTTTGGGGCGACTATCGCGGGGGCATGCAAGCCATTGGATGCATACCTGAAGCCGGGAACCGCCTCTTCATCAATGCCGTACCCCGGCGCCTGCCCCACCACCTCACCACCCTCGCTCAAGAGGGCGATCAGGCACTTGGCAGCGCCCACCACCCGTGCGATCTTGGCGGTTATCTGAGAATAGGTCTCCCTCTTATCCCGCATCAGTCCCAGGGTAAGGGCCAGGGTTTGGGACGCCTCGAAAAGGGCGGAAAGCTCCTCGGTCCGCTGGTTGACGCGCTGTTCCAGCTCCTGGTTCCACCGGCCGATCTCTTCCAGGGAGTCTCTCAGCTTAACCCTCATCAGATCGAAGGTAAGGGCTAGCTCGCCCAGCTCGTCTCCCCGGGTGGTAGTTATGGGTTTCTCCAGGTCCCCCGCGGCCATTCTGGCGGATGCGGTGGTCAGCATGCTCAGTGGTTGCACAACCCGTCTAACGTCAACCCAGGCCAGGACTGACCCCAACACCAGGACTACCGCCCCTAGAATAATGATGCGAGACTCCAGATTGCGGGGGAAGGCCAGGGCCACATCCTGGTCCTGCTCCACGACTATGCCCCATTGGGTTACTCTGGTAAGAGGCGCATAGGCCACCAGATGGGTTGGGCGGGGTGAATTATCCGGCATCTGGTGCACGCGTACCCCGCTCTGGCGGGCTGCCACCAGAGGGGCCAGCACGTGCATATGATCGGCCATGCTGATATTCGAGCCGGCGGCCGATGAGGCCAGGACGACCCCGCTACTGTCAACCACCTCCATTACCAAGCTGTCACCACCGTTTCCGGCAGGGATTAGCCACACGTTTGGCGTAATAGGATCGAGCTCTGCCACCAGTTTACCATCTAGTCCGGGTACAGAGACGGCTACACAGCCGGTAGGCCGCCCCTCTACACTAGCAGGCACGGTTGCGACTGCGGGCTTACCCCCAACCGGCAGACCCTCGACGCAAGGCCATGATGCGACGTTCGCGGGCGCGGCGTCCGGCGGCTCCTGCCAGACCACTTTCCCGCCAGCATCTAGCAGGGTAAGACGAGAGTAGTCGCCAGCTTGACGAGCGGAAAGAATCCGCCGATACTCCTCCGGGCTGGAAGCCTGGGCCACCCGGCTCGCCGCATCCTCAAGCTCTCTCTCGACTCGGGCC
>JAUYDP010000460.1 GCA_030691805.1 Dehalococcoidia bacterium
TTCAACCTGGGGCTGATAGAGTTTGGGGAAGGACGCTGGACGGAGGCCCTGGCCCGATTCGAGACCGCCTCACGCCTGGACCCCAAACATGCGCCAGCCCGCTACTTCCAGGGGCTGGCCCACCTCAAGCTGGGACAACGGGAAGAAGCCGCCGCCGACTTCCGGGCTGCGCTGGCGGTGGACCCACAGTACGAAGCGGCGCGGCGGGAGCTGGAAGGAATAACTGGACCGGGAGCCACGGGCCGGGAGCCGCCGTAGGACATGTCCCCTTGCGTGGCCCAAGGGGCCTCAGTCTGTAGTGTGGGGGCTCTTGAAACCCAACTATTTCCAGAAACCTCGCGAGCCCGTGGCATCGGCTGAGGTGTTTTCATGCTCCGGTGGCGCCCCAGAGTTTCATGAAAAGCTGCGCTCCTACGAAAATGAATCCACGGGCTGCCGGTACCCCCGATGCCCCAGTGCTTTAGCCTGGGGTGGAGTGCCGCACCCCAGGCTAAAGCACTGGGGCATACGGTTCATGCTTTCATCCGGTGTGGTGGGCCGATGGTTCCATGGAATGCTCAGAGTGACGTCCATCTAGACACTGTGACGGAACAACAGTAGGAATTCACCAGGCGCCAAACGGCCTATGGTCAGAGTGGGGACAGGCGTCCCGCCTCTTCGGACAGGCCCCTGGCCTGTGCCACTTGGGGGCTTTAAACCAGATACAGCCTGGGCAGGGGCACGAGCCGCCGGTTGATGAGGGCTTGCGCCAAGGCGAACCCCTCCAACGTATAGGCTCCCAGTAAGGGCTCGGCGCCCTCGTCTCCAAAGATAGCCAGGGTGGGCAGGGTCTGCCCGTCCAGCCTGGCCACCACCACGCTCACGTCCCACTCAATAGTGCGACCGTCCGCCAGTAGAAAGCTGCGCCGGAGGGTCCGCTGGATGCCCAGGCCTTCTAATACTGACGCTGGAAACCAGGTGTAGAAAGCCCCCGTGTCAACCAGCGGATCGACTTGCTGGAAAGGGCCTTCTTCTTGCCGCGCTATCTCTAGGGTAACCCGGAAGGTTCCCATAGTCTCATGCCGTCTGAATTCATATTATCCCCAGCCTGGTGTCGTTTCAAGGTTCTCGGGCTACGAGTTTGCCGTCTGGCGCCTTGACAAACAAGCCGGAGCGGCATACAATGCGGCCATTAAGGGTCCATCACACTCAATCTTTCACGAGCCTGGGGGCTTGTACTCACCATAGAAGGAGGGCTGCATGAAGAGTAAGTTGGCCGCCGCTGTGATCCTGGTTATACTCGGCATTTTGATGGCCGCTTGTGCGCCAGCGTCGGCGCCAACCCCAACGCCTGCTCCCCCTCCCCCAACCGCGAAACCGGTTGGGGCTGCTCCGACTCCCACCGTGGCGCCTCCTGCACCCAAACCCGCGCCTCAAGCCGTCAAGATCGGCGTAACTGGCACCGCTTCCGACGCCGGGCTCTATATCGCCAAAGAGAGGGGCTACTTTTCGGAGCAGGGATTGGAGGCAGATATTGTGCTTTTCCAGTCCCTGGCAGACACCATCGCCGCTATGAGTAAGGGAGACCTGGACGTAGGCGGGGGAGGCTGGACCGTGCCTATACCGAACGCTATACAGAGAGACATTCCCATTAAAGTTGTGGCGGACAAAGGCTCCACGCCACCGGGATTTAGCTTCTTACAGGTCACAGTTCGTAAAGACCTCTATGACAGCGGGCAGATAAAAGATGCTGCCCAGTTGAAAGGTAAGAAAATAGGAGTAACCTCCGTCGCTTCTATGGCCGTTATGCTAGCTCCCCTTCTGGAACAGGCTAAGCTAACGATAAAAGATGTGGATATGGTGCCCCTAACCTGGGCGGATATGCTGGCCGCCTATTCAAACAAGTCCATAGACGCAGCTATCATCTCTGAACCGACTCTTACCAAAGCCGTAGAGGACGGGCTGGCGGTGCGATTCAAGCCCCTTTCGGATTTCCATCCAAGCCCGCAATGGGGACTACTCATCTACTCCCCCAAGTTCAGCGCGAACTTGAACGCCGCCAATGGGTTCATGCTGGCTTACCTGAAAGCCCTCCGAGACTACAACGACGCCTTCGTGAAGAACAAGGGGAAAAAGGAAATCGTGGACATCCTGGCCAAGAGCACCGCAGTCAAGGATGTTGCACTTTATGAAAAGATGGCCATGCCCGGCCTTAATCCCGATGGATACGTGGATAAGAAGGGTCTGGCATGGGGCATCCAATTCTGGCTTTCTACTGGGGACATGAAGGAAACCATTGATATTGATAAGGTTGTAGATAATCGCTTCGTGGATAATGCCCTTCAAAAGCTGGGTAAGTACGCGAAGTAATGAGGTCATTAGGTCATTAGGTGATTAGGTGAGAGGAGGACAGAATGGTAACGGCAGTTAGAGAACGTGTCGAAGAGGTATCACGCTGGAAGAAGTCCGAGCGGAACCAGAGGCTAAAAGAAGCCTACCTCAAGGACCTGGTGGTACAGGTCTCCTCTGAACGCAGCCATCTTTTCACCGAGTATTTCAAGAAGTCCGATGGTGAGCCGCCTGCCCTACGCCGGGCCCGGGCCTTCCGTCATGTCCTGGAGAATAAGACCATAGTCATCCACGACCGTGAGCTCATCGTCGGCAGCTCCACTCCTTACGTGCGCGGCTGCAACGCCTACCCTGAGTTCGCCGTCGGGTGGATGAAGGATGAAGTGGACCGGCTTAGTGAGCGGGAGAATCAGAAGCTCCGGATCGCCCCGCCTGACCGCCAAGCCCTGCTGGAGGACACCGCGTACTGGACCGGCAAGTGCATCCAGGACCGCTCCGCTGTCATGTGGGAGGAGGTCTGGGGCGAGAAGGTAGAGGACGCCATCCAGGCCCGGGCCTTCCATGAGTTGGTCTCCTGGCCTCAAGGCCGCTTCGCTCCCGGCTACGCTCGCATTATGGAGAAGGGACTGGGAGGCATCATCGCCGACGCCCAGGAGAAACTGCGAGGGCTGCTGGTAGCCACCCACGACGACCTCGAGAAGAAGAACTTCTGGGAGGCTGTCATCATTTCCTGCCAGGCCATGATCGTTTTCGCCCGCCGGCATGCACTGCTGGCCCGGGAGATGGCCCGGACAGAGACTGACCCCCAGCGCCGGCAGGAACTGGAGGACATCGCCGCCGTCTGCGAATGGGCGCCGGAGAACCCCCCAAGGACTTTCCGAGAGGCCGTCCAGGCCTTCTGGTTTACGCACCTGGCGGTCCAACTGGAGAACAGTTCGGCTGGCTACAGCCCCGGGCGCTTCGACCAGTATATGCACCCATTCTATGATAGGGACCTGGCTGAAGGCGCTCTGAGCAGGGACAAGGCTGGTGAGCTGCTGGGCTGCCTCTGGGTCAAGTTCGTGGAGCTGGACCGCTTCCGTTCGGCCAGCTATACTCAGCTCTCCCAGAGCATGTTCCAGAACATAACCATAGGAGGCGAGACAGCCGAGGGCCGGGATGCCACCAACGATCTCTCCTACTTGATACTGGAAGTGACCGAGCAGATGAGACTGCCGCAGCCCACGCTCTCCCTCCGTTACTTCGACGGCCTGTCCGAGAAGTTCCTGTTGCGGGCCCTGGAGGTATGCCGGGATTGGGGGGCAGGAATGCCCGCCTGGTTCAACGATAAAGCCGCCCTGGCCATCCTCCCGCATTACGGGGTGCCTCTGCGAGAGGCCAGGAACTACGTGGCAATCGGTTGCGTGGAGATGGGTATTCCGGGAGGGTCTCCCCTCCTGCTTGGCTCAGGATTCCTTAGCCTGGCCAAGACCCTGGAGCTGACCCTCAACAACGGACTTGACCCCCGCACAGGTAAGCAAGTCGGTCCCGCTACCGGCGACCCCCGGTCCTTTAGCACCTACGAGGAGCTGTACCAGGCATTCAAGAAGCAGCTCAGCTACATCCTCGACCTGATGAACGACTCGTATAATATGGCCTACGCCATGCACCCCGACGTGGTGCCGGTGCCGTTCCTCTCGACGCTGATGGACGACTGTATAGAGAAGGGGAAGGATATCACAGAGGGCGGTTGCCGGTACAACGGACTCGTCTGCTGGTTCCCACGGGAGATGATCGACACGGCCAACTCCCTGGCGGCGGTGAAGAAGCGCGTCTTCGAAGACAAGGCCATATCCATGGACGAGCTGCTGGCGGCCCTGGCGGCGGACTTCCAGGGCAAGGAGGAGGTGCACAAGCTCCTCAATACAGCCCCCAAGTACGGGAACGACGATGAATACGCCGACAGTATGGCTAACGGCCTCTTCCAGCTCTGCAAGGAGTTGGGTGATGAACGCAAGAACGTGTTCGGGGAGAAGCTGGCAACCGGGTTCCTGGGTATAACCGCCCACTATTATTTCGGAAAGGCCACCGGGGCGACGCCCAACGGACGGCGGGCCTACACGCCTTTCACCGACGGCAGCCTCTCCGCTTATCCAGGCACCGATACACATGGCCCCACCGCCGTGGTGATGTCCGCCAGCAAGGTGGACTGGGCTCCGGCGCTCTGCACCTTGTTCAACCTG
>JAUYDP010000173.1 GCA_030691805.1 Dehalococcoidia bacterium
ATCAATAGCCGCTTTATCGTTCAAACGATAGGGGCTTTTCTTGCCCTTGTAGGCGGCTGGCACCTGAGCGGCGGCCTTCTCCCCAGCCGGAGACAGACCACTGCTGGTAGTAGCTCCGGTGGTCCCAGACGCTGCTCCTGGTGCTTTGGTGCCGGACGAGCTGGGCGCCGCCACCGGAGCGCACCCCCAGAGTAGCAGGGCCGCCACCAGCGGCAAGACCAGGAGAATCGGCTTTACAAACTTCGGCATATTCTCTTTTCCCCTCCTTGATAGGTATCGGAGACCCTCAGGGCTTTCGCGCCAGGACCAGCGAGTAGGGTCTTCGGGCGGATATCAGTTTGCGGCTGGGGTTAACGAAATTACACTCTTTCAGCCAGGACTCTATATCCCTCCAGGTGTAACCCTCGCCGGAGTCGGTGTACAGAAGCATCTGGAGGGAAAACAGCGTAGCTTCCAGCGGTCCTGCCCGGTCTTCCTCTAACAGGAACTGCCGGACCAATACCAGGCCTCCTGGGGCCAGTGATTCCCAGGCCTTCTCTAAAAGGCGCTTCCGGCTTGCTAAGCTCTCGCTGTGGAGTATCCCAAACAGGAGCACTACGTCATTCCCCACTCCAAAGGAGTCTTTGTGGTAGTCCCCGGGTTGCAGGTGGATGCGGTCTTTAAGACCACTCTCCTCAATAATTTCACGAGCGATCTCTAGGACCCCCGGTATATCAAAGACGGTGGCCTCCAGGCCGGGGTTTCTGCGAACCATTTCCATGGCGAAGACGCCTGGACCCCCGCCAACGTCAATCAACTTTCTACAACCGCGCAAATCAACGGACTTTGCCACCTGTCTCGCCATAGCACGAGCTCCCTGGCGCATGGCCAGCGTGAATCGCCGGTTCCACTGCGGGTCCCGGCCGCTATCGCGGGCAGGGGAGCTGGCCCGGCGGTTTTCTATAACCGACTCCCCCAAATGGCCCCATTTCTCGTACCCGTCTTCCATAAGCCCCAGGTAGTTCCCGAGGTATGTATCCTTCCCAGGCACAAGAAACCTGGAAGCGAGGGGCCGGTTGCTGAAACGCTCTTGGTCCTTGCTCAAAAGGCCAAGGGCAGCACAGGCGTTGAGTAGCATGGCGGTGGAACGCGGTTGCGAGCCGCAACTACTGGCGACTTCCTCGCTGGACAGCGGTCCCCCAGCAAGTGCGCCAAACACGCCTATTCGGTTGGCCGAGAGGAGGACCATTGATCGCTGATAGCCTACAGCCAGGTCCATCAGGCTCTTGACGCCCCTGGGCCCCTTTGCAGTCAATAGAGCGTTTGTCATACTTGTTTTGACTGTATCGCCATGTTTTTTTCATCCAGGGCTTTGAGCACCTTCTCGGGTAGTATGGGGAGGCTCTTCATCCTGATCCCCAGGGCGTCGGCTACGGCGTTGGCGATGGCCGGCAGGGCGGCAATTTGGGCCGCCTCCCCCGCATCCTTGGCTCCGAAGGGCCCTTTAGGATCGTTGGTCTCAATGTGGAAACAATCGATCTTGTCGAAGGTGTCAAACACCGTGGGCATCTTGTAGTCAGCGAAGTTGGTGGTGACTACCTCTCCTCGTTCTGTTTCTACGATGGTGTCTTCAAACAATACCTGGCCGAGGCCGCTGGTGGCAGTGCCCTGTTGCTGGCCCTCTACCATGCCGGGATGAAGGGCGCGACCGCAGTCGTGGGCGTTGGCCATCTTGACCACGTGAATCTGTCCTGTCTCCACGTCAATCTCTACCTCAGCCCCCTGGGTGCCGGCACTGTAGGCAGCCGACATATTCCCAATTCCTACACGGAAATCCACGAAATCGGTATCGGGAGAGGCCGTGCCCCGGCCAATGACTGGGTTGCCCTTCCCGTATTGAAGCTCTCTGATAACCTGTAGTAGAGGCATGTTGCGATCAGGACTGCCCTTCACGAAAACCTTACGGTCCCGCATGTCCAGATCGGCCGGATTCGCTTCTAATTTCTCCGCGGCATGCTCGAAAAGCTGGCGGCGAACGTCGGCCGAAGCCGCCCTCACCGCTCGTCCCGAACAGAAGGTGGTCCGGCTGCCGAAAGTGCCCGGGTCCATGGGGGTCATCTCCGAGTCCACCTTCGTGACGTTTATCTCATCCATGGTGAGGCCCAGGTCCTCGGCTACCATCATGGCCATAACCGTCTCGGCGCCCTGTCCGATATCGGTGAAACCTCCGATAAGGGTTACGGTTCCGTCCTCGTTCATTTTAACGATGGCAGCGGACCCGTCATGTCCTCCCAGTTTATTGCCGACCACGCCGGGACTTACCCCAAGGCCGACGCCCCGGACCTTTCCGTCTACCCATTGTCGCTTGCCCCTCTTGTCCGTCCACCGGATCGAGCCGGCCACAGCTTTAAGCGTATCCTCGAAGCCAAAAGTGGTGATCTTGAATTTGTTGACCGTAGTTTCCCCCGGCTTGACGGCATTCCTGAAACGCAATTCCAGTGGGTCTATGCCCAGTTCCTCCGCCATGTCATCCAGAAGCGAGTCGAGAGCAAACCGCGCCTGAGGCATACCATGGCCGATGAGCGCTCCCGCGAAGGGCTTATTGGTGTAAGCCCGGTATGCGTCGTATTTCACGTGGGGAACGCGCAGAGGAAAGGTCATGGTGGCGCCTGGGATATAGATGCTAAGCGCCCCAACGCTGCTGTAGGCGCCCCCATCGGCTATCATATGCCACTGTACAACCGAAATAGTGCCATCCTTTTTCATCCCAATCTTAGGCGTAAGCACTTCGGCATGGCGTCTCCGCCCCACAAGGAAGACCTCCTCCTGGGTGTAGGCAATCTTGACCGGCCTACCGGTTTTTTGCGACAAGAGCAAGCAAGCAAAATCCAAACCGAAAGGCTCGTGCTTTCCCCCAAAGCCCGCGCCCACAAAAGGCTGGATGAGTCTCAGCTTAGAGAGGGGGATGCCCAATCCACGGGCGATGTGGCGGTAGGCTATATAGGGGCTTTGCTTGGCGGCCCACAAGGTGGCCTTGCCGGTGTGGTCCCAGATCCCCAGGGCAGCCGGAGGTTCGATGAATCCGTGCATAATATACTGGGTGTCGAAGGTAGCCTCGCGGATGAGGTAAGAATCCTTAAAGCCCTCTTCAACGTTGCCAAAGCGGATGTGAGTCTCCGCGCTTAGGTTATTCTTGACGTGGTCGTGGATTTGGGGCGCCCCTTCTTTAAGCGCCTTGACTGGATCGAAGACCGCCGGCAGCTCCTCCAGGTCAACTTTTATAAGGCTTAGCGCTTCTTCAGCTATATCCTCGTCTATGGCGGCCACCGCGGCTATCTCGTCGCCAATATAACGGACCTTCTCGGTCTCAAAGGGCATCTTGTCCCGAGTATAGGGGATGAAGCCGTACTTTTCTCCTTTGGCGTCTTTGCCGGTAACTACCCCCCTTACACCGGGAAGCCGGAGCGCCCGGCTGTAGTCAATATTAAGAATCCGGGCATGGGGCACTGGACTGTGAAGCACCTTGCCCCAGAGCATCCCAGGCATGACCATGTCAGCAGTATACTGGGCCTCACCGGTGGCCTTAACCGTTGAATCAATCTTGGGCACCCGCTTGCCAATAACTGAAAACTCCGCCATGGCTAAGTTCTCCTTCTCAATTGTTAATCGTTATCTAGTAAAAGAGTCCAGGGTGGCTCCTAGAGCAACAAGGCTTTCTAAATTGTTAAGCGGCATAAACAGGTCAACGTAGGGAAGCGCCGTTTTGATGCCCTCGCAAAGAGGCTGGTAACTGGAGCTCCCCAAAAGGGGATTAAGCCAGATGACGCGAAAGGCCCTTTTGCGGAGTTTCTTCATTTCCCCTTCCAGGAGCTTGGTATCCCCTCTGTCCCAGCCATCGCTAAAGATCATTACGATGGTCTTGCCGGAAAACATACCCTTGCCCAGGCCCTCATTGAACACGTTGAAGCTGGCCCCTATATTAGTGCCTCCGGACCAGTGGTTGACG
>JAUYDP010000118.1 GCA_030691805.1 Dehalococcoidia bacterium
AGGGGATGAAAATGCTCTCCCCTATGCCCCAGTGCTTTAGCCTGGGGTGGGACGCCCCCACATGGGGTGGGACATGGGGGGGGACGCCCCCACATGGGGTGGGTTCTGTACCCCAGGCTAAAGCACTGGGGCATCTAGACCATCTGCAGAATCTGCGGATTGGCGCCTACCGGACGGCGCCAAAAGTTCCCCCCAGCACGCGCCTGGCCGCGGCCAGAAAGCTCTCATGGTCGCCGCTGCAGAGGAAGGTCAGGTTGCCCGGAGCGCCGGAGGCGGCCTCCAATCCCCGTTCTGCCAGCACCCGCTGGACCTGCCGGGCTACTGCACCACCTGTGTCTATAATCTGGACATCATTACCGACCATTCGCTGGATCTCGTCACGCAGGAAGACGAAATGGGTACACCCCAGGACAATCGTGTCCAGGCCGTAGATTGAGACAGGCTCCAGGTAGTGGCGCAACAGGGACTCCAGACGGCTTGGGTCGGCATCGCCGCACTCCACCAGGTCCACCAGGCCAGGGCAGGCTTGGGTATGAACCTCTATCCCGCTGGCAAATTGGGCCACAAGCTCGCCGAATACCTCGGTCTCGACCGTGGCAGCGGTGGCCAGAACCAGGACTTTATGAGCGCGGGTCGCTAAGCTGGCGGGCTTGACTGCCGGCACCATTCCAACGAAAGGGACATCCAGGGTAGCCCTGAGGGCTGAGAGGGCCACGCTGGAGGCGGTGTTGCAGGCGACAACTATAAGCTTGGCCCCTTGGCCCAGGAGGAACTCGCCGGCCTTGACCGCCAACTGGCGGATTTCGGTGGCGGGCCGTGGGCCATAGGGGCAGTGAAGGGTATCGGCGTAGTAGAGAATGCTCTCGTGGGGTAGAAGCTTCCGGATTTCTGTGACCACCGTTAGCCCGCCGACCCCGGAGTCGAAGACTCCGATGGGCCGGGGGTCAGGCACTACCACCCACCCTTGTAATTCCGGAACACCTCGGGCAGGTAGATCCTTCTGTTAACCCCAACCACGGTAAAGTCCATGCGCATATCGGGGGCAAACCAGCCCTTCCCTTCGGCCACCAGGCGGAAGTGCTCGCTGTATAATCCGAGTTGGGGTGGCGCGGTAGCAACGAAAGTAAACCGGACCGTCTGGCCGGGGAGCACCACGTCCCGATCGGCGTTGGTCGGCCGGGCGGGACTATCCCAGTCCTCAGCAGTGGCCAGGGCGCTGGCTCTGTCGGCCGGGCTCCAGGTGCCTAGCTTGACCGGGGTCGCTCCCGAGCGATACCAGGTGGCGGTGCCCACATTCTTCAACTCAAACCAGGCGGATGTTTTGCTTCCTGGGAGCAGCGGGCTGGGGGCACTCTGGCCGGTAAGCTGGGCGATATAGGTAGGCTCATCTATGGTGACCTCCACGTCCAGGGTGGCATTGCCCTGGCTGCCAAACCAGGTTACGCCATCCTGCAACATGTCCCAACGAAGGGTATAGGCGCCTCCGCTGGCTGGAGCAGTCACCTGGGCGACGAACATGACGGACTGTCCGAATGGGATATCCGTAGGCAGCGTTGCGTATTGAGGGCCTCCCCCGGCCTGAAAAACCTCGGTCCCATCCTGACGGAACCAGCGGTAGCCCAGGCGGAACCTTTCGCTCGATGACCAAGTGGCTCGGCCTTTGTTCTGCACCGTAACAGCCACTGAGGTAGAGGCGCCCGCCAGCATTCGTTGCGGTGAATTATGCTCACCCCAAGTCTCTCCGTAGTTGGGGAAGCTGTCCCAAACTTTGCCTCGGAATTCCGACATCCGGTCGTAAGCGTAGGCGCCGGGGTCGGTGTGATTATTGCCGCAGCTTCCATAGACATCCCGGTGGGCAAATATATTATTAAGGTTTCTCTCGCCGAAGTAGCCGCTGCCCAAGGGATTTATGTTATGCTGATAGCTTTTGGCAGCCAGTAAGGATACTAGCGATTCTGCCATTGCCGGGGAAACCTCGGCATAGCGGTAATCGCCCAAAAGGGCGATTCCAATGCTGCCATAGTTGTAGCATGGCAGGGCATGGCCTCCGGCAACGTTTTCCCCTCCAAAGCGCCCCTCGTAAATGTTGCCGTCGGGATCAATAAGGAAGTTGTATCCTATGTCTCCCCACTTGTTAGTGTTGGCGTGGTAATACCAGATAGCCCGAACCGTGGCGGCTGGATCCGGGTCATTGTTTTTGGTAATAGTATCGTGGATGATGACTTTCCGCCATTCCTGGTACTCTGGTGGCCACCGGTCTGAGGAGTCCGGCTCCGGAGAACCCCAACCGGCCCGGGAGATGACGGCCGGCATGGCGACCTGAGCGCTTCGTGAGAAGGTCCCCACGGCCTGGGACTGGACCGTTGAAGGGCCTTGTGACGAGTCAATATAGGTGATCTTTATTTCACCCACGCTGGGAGGGAATTCCGGGGCTTCCGCATAGAGGGTTACGCTGTATTGCAGGAAGCGTCCACGGGCTACAATCAATTGGCTCTTATTCTCCGTAGATTCCGCAGGTATTCCGTCCAACGGCTCTACCGTGAACCACTCAGTCCAATTCTGCCCTTCAGGACTGGCGCGCACTTCAAGTACCGCCTGGCTTCCCGGAGGCGTGCGGTCCTTCCAGGAAAGGGCTACGGCGTTGAAAGGGAAGTCTGCCTGGTAGACTGGGGAGTTGAAGATGCCCCAGATGGAATCATTGCGCAAGGTGAGGTTCGTAACACCGCTTCCCTGGGCCGAGACGGACCAGCCGTTTGCCGCTGCCTCCTGAGTAATAATCGGGCTGAGAGTAGCGGCGCGGATGTCCGGAGAAGCAGTAGCGCCTGGCGGCGCCGGCAGTAGGCCAATTTTTGAGGCGAAAAGAAGTGCCAGCGCCAGAAGGATAAAGCCGCTGAGCTTACCCGGCCAGCGGTGGAAAAGGCCCGAGGACCGGTCTCTGCTTCTCAACCCTTTCGTATGACCCCGTCCATAATAGTCATCTCTATGGGAATGTCCTTGATGGCGTCAGGAGAGCACCTGAGCGGGTTTTCCGCCAGCACTACCAGGTCGGCGGCCTTTCCCGGATGGATGCTGCCCTTCTCGTTCTCTTCAAAGGCCAACCTTGCCCCATTTATGGTAAAGACCTCCAGGGCCTGTTGAACATTCAGGCGGCTCCCGGGCGGATGGTCATTCACTGCGCTATGGATGCCCAGGAGGGGGTCCATGGGCGTAACGAAGCTATCACTACCGCCGGCCACGATAACACCGGAGGAGAGGGCTTGGCTTAGCGGGTTTACGCGGGCAGCCCGCTGCTCTCCCAGGCGCTCTAGATAGATGTTAGGACGTTCTTCGGAGAAGTGGAGAAAGGCAGGATGCATAGAGGCACACAGTCCCAAGCGCGCCGCATTTTCTATATGCTCTGGCCCGGCCATGAGGAAATGCTCTATGCGGTGGCGGTGGCCGCGCCTGGGTTGTTCGCTAAGGACTGTCTGGTAAGCATCGAGGAGTTGTCCGATGGCCCGGTCTCCGATGGCGTGCATGCTTATCTGCAGGCCAGACGAGTGGGCCTCCCGAATATAGGTTTGAAGCTCCTGGTCCGAGAAATAGAGCATTCCCTCCGTATCGGGGCGATCGTTGTACGGAGCCGTCAAAGCCGCCGTATGGGAGGCGATGCTACCGTCTACAAGGAGACACCCGCCAATGCGTGGCAGCCCCAGCTCCAAGGCTTTTCCCACTTCCTTAGTCTGGTAATATACCACAATCCTGACAGGAAGGGAAGGCGCCATGGAGAGAAGGGCTTTAATATCCTCGTTCCCTCGGGGCCATCCGCCATCCAGGGCATGGACCGTGGTTAGACCCACCTCGACGGCCCTCTGTGTTGCTAACCGGATGGCCTCCTGCCGGTCGTTGCCTGAGATGAAGGTGAGCCGGTCTCCGGCAATCCTGCGGGCATCGCCTCTCAGGACTCCGCTTGGCTCGCCAGTGGCTGGGTCCAGGTCTATGCCAGAGGTTTCAGAAGGGAATCCCAGTTGTTCCAGGGTGCGGGTGTTCACCACCACGGAATGGCCGTCACGTCGCACCACATAGGCCAGTTTGTCCGGGATTATGCGGTCCAGGTCCCATCTCGTCAGGTAGAGCCCGTTGGCTGGCGTGGCCGGTTCCAGGCCGCTGGCTTTGACGATATCGGGCTGTTTCCGGGCCTCGGCCGCTAGCGCTTCCAGCACCTGGCCAAGGGTGCGGCAGGACTCAAGCCGGGGACCCATCATAGAGAGGCCGGTGGAGATGAGATGAACATGGGTGTCTATGAAGCCGGGAAGGAGCGCTCTTCCTTGCAGGTCAATGACCTCGGCATGCGGTGATCGGCGCTCCAGCACCTCACGGCTGGTCCCGACGAAGGATATGCGGCTGCCCCGTACCAGGACTCCCTCCGCCAGGGGGTTCTGGCCCTCCATGGTCACCACCTGCCCATTCACCAGGGCCAGGTCATTCATTGTTACGAGAACACCGAGCTCAAGCTGCCTCCATGCCCCAAGCCTTACCGTTTGGGTCGGACTCCATACCCTACGCTGAAGCCGTTGGCGAATCGCCCAATTCTCATCCTACGGGGTGTCCCATGGAAGCGGGACATGGACGATTCTGAGGCTCCTACCTCCAGGGCCATTATAGGACGTCGTCTATGTGCTGTGCAAAGGGCCACCCGCTGGCCGCTGGCGTGGCGACCAACGACGCTGTCGAGAGAGAATTGCGACCGGGATGCCTCACAGGGCCTTTTGTTTGCCAGGCGGTGTATAATAGTTGAGTGCGAGAAGCGTACAGGCTTGAGATAAGAGCGTATAAGCGTGAAACAAGAAAGGGGTGGCCCATGCTGAAAGCCCGGTATACAGACAATGTGCTGGTCCCCGAGCGGCCTCTGGACCTGCGGGAGGAAACGAGCGTCGTGCTTCAGGTCCTTCCGGAAATTCCTTCCGGCCTTCTAGGGTTCCTGACGGTTACCAAGGTCAGGGCCGTCTATCAGAATGGAGTGTTCCGGCTTCGGCGGCCCCTCAAGGCCCAAACCGACTCCGAGGTGGCTATCCTTGCTTTTTCCCCGGTCCGGTCTCTCGAGTCTTTCCAGGGAATTCTCAGCCATGTGAAGGAAGACAGCGTAACCCTTCAGCACCAGGCGAGAGAATGGTGGGTCGAAAGTGCTCATTGATACCAACATCTTCCTCGAATGGTTGCTGGGCCAAGCCAGGGCCGATGAGTGTCGCACTCTGTTAGGAAGGGTCCAAGACGCAGAGACAGAGGCCTTCGTCACCGACTTTACCTTGCATAGCATCGCTATCGTGTTGGAGCGG
>JAUYDP010000183.1 GCA_030691805.1 Dehalococcoidia bacterium
GTTTCCTGTTTCAAATCACGTAGTGCGTTCGATGGGGTCCGACGAAGTCTAACACCTCGGCGTACTACTGGTCAAAGAAAGGTTGGAGACTGTTGAACAACACCTGGTCACGTAGCCGGGGCGTCCCTGACCCCGACCGTCGGCATCGGGGACGATGCCGACTACAGAAGCCATTCAACGGTCTCGATTGGCCCCGCCCGGACAAGTTGCAATAGGGGTATACGAGCGGTATAATTCGCTTTGGAAATGCGCCCGTAGCGCAATCGGATAGCGCGTTGGCCTCCGAAGCCAAAGGTTGCGAGTTCGAATCTCGCCGGGCGTACCATTTCGGCAGTTACCGTGCCCAAACTTCTTGTAGGGCATGCTCAGGCTAGGGCGATTAGCTCAGTTGGCTAGAGCGTCTGTTTTACACACAGAAGGTCACAGGTTCAAGTCCTGTATCGCCCACCATTCCCCCACCACAGGGAGGATAATCCCCTAATTCTGCCTCTTAGTTCACGCAGGAGAAGCAGCCCTGGTACGCCTCTGGTCTGCGCCAGGATGCGGTCTACCCGCACCAGCGGCTATAATAGGTCATAGTTGCCGTAGGAAGTCCGTTGGAACATAATAATCTTGCCCGCCTCGAATTATGGTTGCGAAGGGCATGTCGGCCTTGAAAGGAGTTGGGATATATGGGATGGACCCCAAGGCGCCCTCTGGTGGCGGGCGCTACGCTACTGTTGGCCCTGGCGGTGTTAACACTCTCCTGTTCGACCATAAAGTTTCCCACACTAGCACCCACCGGAGCCGCGCCACCAGCTACCCCAACTACTTTTAGCCCGAAGACGGAGGCGACCATACCGGCGGAGAAACCTACGGAGAATCCGGCTTCGACACTATCCACCCCACCCGTTGCCAAGCCAGCCGCCAAGCCGATCAAGATCGGGTTCATAACCCCGCTTACCGGGCGGTTTGCGGGTTACGGCGCCCGCCAGAAGATAGCGGTCCAACTGGCCCTGGATGATGTAAACAAAGCCGGAGGTATAAACGGCAGCCCCCTGGAAGTGATTACCTTGGATGACGCCGCCAACCCGCGGGAAACGAGCATCATGGTGCGTCGCCTGGCTACCGAGGACAAGGTCACTGCCATAATCGGGCCGTTCACCAACGCCGGCTTCGAGGTAGCCGCACCCCTGGCCAACGAGCTAAAGGTCCCCCTGGCCACAACTACGGCTACTAAGCTGGGTATTACCGACAAGAACCGGCCATGGGTCTTCCGTTTTGCCGGAATGGATACGGTATTCACGCCGAAGGCCATCGAGGGCTACAAGAAGCTCTATCCCAACGTGAGGATGATGGTTATCTCCGGCGATACCAAGGATGCAGTGAACGAGAATATCGTGAAGAATAACTATCCCAAGGCATTGAAGGACGCCGGGCTAGAGGTTGTCGAAAGCGTTCTTTTCGAGAGCGGCGCTACCGACTTCAGCGCCATAGTCACCAAGATCAAGAGGCTCAACCCAGAAGGCATCGCCTTTAGCTCCTTGACACCGGAGGCTGTCGGCTTCGCCAGGGAGGTTCAGAGGCAGGGGATTAAGGCCCCGGTGGTGGCGTCCAACCAGAATTGGGGAGGCCCGGAGATCTTCCTGGGCAAAGATGTCCTCGATGGCTGGGTTGTTTCCGGCGCTTTCGATGAAGATGCCCAGGACCCCCTAAGCAAGTCCTTTACGGAGCGCTTCTCCAGGATTGGGGCAGACGATCCCGCCGTGGGCAAACCCGCCTACGCTGGCAACGGGGCTAACGCCTACGACGCACTCCTGGCCCTGGCTGAGGTAATGCGCAAAGCGCAGATCACGTCTGACGTGGACATCCAGAAGGCCCGGACGGCTATACTGGAGGGACTCCTGAACTTGAAGGGATTCAAGGGGCTTATGGGAGAGATAAACATGCAACCCAACGGCGATATTACCACAAACAGTATGGCCTTTGTCGCCAGAAACGGGAAATGGACGCTTATAAAATAGCAAAGGAGGAACGCCATGACTGAGCCTAGCGGACACTTCCGCTACAACACCTCCCTCATACCTTTGAAGCCTGTCTACGGGCCGGAGGACATCGCTGACCTGGAGTACGATAAAGATGTGGCTGGCCCCGGCCAGTACCCCTTTGTTCGGGGCCTCTACCCACTTATGTACCGTTTCCAGCCCTGGATGAAAGGAATGGTCAGCGGCTCCGGCCTGCCGGAGGAGACCAATGCCCGCCAGAAGCAACTCCTGGCGGAGGGACAGCGGGCCTACGGGGGCCAGCCTATGATCCATATCGCCTTCGACATGCCCAGCCATTATGGCTATGACCCCGACCATCCCATGGCCAAAGGAGAGGTGGGCAAGTGCGGCATCAGCCTCTGTTGCCTGCGCGATATGGAGATGCTGCTGGAGGGGCTGCCCATCCAGGACCTCTACTGTAGCCTGAACGCCGATTGTTCAGGACACGTGATTCTGGCCATGTATATTGCCCTGGCCAGAAAGCGAGGCATCCCGCTGGATAGACTGAGCGGGGTGGTGAATAACGGCCACCTGAAGGGATATATGGGGGACAATATGTCCCGATTCCCCTCCAAGGCAGCGCTGGATATGACTGTGGACACGGTCAAGTTCTGCGCCAAGCATATGCCCAATTTCCTACCCGTCACTATCGTTGCCTACAACCTGCGGGACACCGGTATGACGGCGGCGCAGGAGATCGCCTTCAACATGGCCATGGGACTGGAGATCGTCAAAGCGGGTGTGGCCTCGGGCATGGAGGTGGACCAGTTCGCAGGTAATATCTCCTGGTTCTTCGCCAGCCATAATAACTTCTTTGAAGAGGTCTGCAAATTGCGAGCGGCCCGCAAGGTTTGGGCACGGCTTATGCGCGATCGCTTTGGCGCTCGGAACCCCAAGACCTGGCGGCTCAAGGTATGGGCCCAGACCTCCGGCTCCACCCTCACCCGCCAGGAGCCTCTGAACAACATCGCTCGGGTGGCGCTACAGGCTCTGGCTGCGGTGCTGGGAGGAGTCCAGGGAATCGCCACCACTTCCTACGATGAGGCTATTTCCCTTCCCACAGCCGAGGCCCAGCGGGTAGCCCTACATACTCAGCACGTCATCGAACATGAGACTGGGGTAGCCGACGTGGCCGACCCTCTAGGAGGCTCATATTACGTGGAATGGCTTACCAGGGAAATGGAGATACGAATACAGGAGCTTCTGGACAAAATTGATGGAATGGGGGGCTATCTGGCAGCCCTGGAGAACGGCTTCATCCCAAGGGAGGTATCTAACAGCGCCATGCGATACCAGCAGGAGATAGAGCGGGGAGAAAGGGTTGTGGTAGGAGTGAACCTTTACATCTCGGAGGATGCCATGCCTGTGGAGCCGTTCAACCACAACCCGCGTGCTGAAGAGATCGCGGTGGAACGGGTAAGGAAGCTGAGGCAGGAGCGGGACGACGGGCGGGCGCAGGAGCCCCTGGAGACGATACGAGCGGCTGCCCGGTGCGGGGAACCCATGATGCCGGCATTGATCGAGGCAGCGGCGGCCAATTCCACCCTGGGCGAGATGATGGGAGCGCTACAGGACGTTTTCGGGGAATGGGACCGCAAGCCGGTACTGGCTCAAGGTAGCTCGGCCCCTTGCTAGTGCTTAGTTGCAAGAAGTTCACGTCCTTTTGAATGCGGGTTGAGACCCTTCGCTATACTCAGGGTGACACGGTGGGAAATGTCATTGCTACCAAAAACCAGCGGGTGTCTTCGGCCTGGCCCATGCGAGCACAGACATCTTGGTCTTCTGTACTGTCACGAGGGGCATGATGATCCTGAGGGTAGCTCTTCATGCCCCTTTGAGGTACAACCGGGGCATGAAAATAGATCCACGTATGCCCCAGCGCTTTAGCCTGGGGTGGGTTTGCGTTCCCCAGATACGAGCTCGTCTCTGACTCGGGTGGGGCAGGCAGCCAGCGCTTTAGCCTGGGGTGGGTTTGCGTTCCCCAGGCTAAAGCGCTGGGGCATACGGTCCGATCGGGCCCACTGAACTATTTTTCACAGTAGCGAAGAACCTCGATTAGCACACCGATTTATGCAAGCAAGCACTAGTGACCGGAGATTCGACGGTGCTTAAACGAAGCAGTTGACCTACGATGGGAAGCAGGGCCCAATAAAGTAGCGCCGGTTAACTAATTTGCTCCGGGCTTATACCGGTTTTGAATATCTTCCACCACTACCCTGGCCGTCTCGGCGGCGGAAGGGGTGCCGGAGTACCAACCTGGTAACTTAGCGCCGTCACCAACATTGTAAAGGCCCTCTATAGACGTCTTCTGTCCCACATCGTAGCCCGGCCAGGAGTGTACAGCCGGCCAATCGCCGTGGAAGCATTCGGCGGCCAGGATGCGGCCGTGCTTGTCGAAGGCCTCGCCGACAATATCCCGAACGTCCTGGATGTTCATCTCGATTTCTTTCTTCAAGTCAACCGGACCCAGCGAGTCGGTGAAGGCGCTGAATGCCTCCAGGTAGTGCATGCCTTTAGGCGCCAGCTCAGGGCACGTGAGGGTTGTCTGGAACATCAGACAAACGCGACGGGTATTGACTGGAATGAAGGCACCCGGATGTTGAATGAGCGGCCGGTCGCTCGCAACGAAAAGGGCAACGACAGGGCCGGGACGTATTTTTTGGTCCACTTCCATCAAGTAACCCCGTTCGAAGTTCTCCCGTCCTGCCAGCCCAATAGTATTCTTGGGACCAGCATTGCTTATAACTACCTTCGCCCCCACCTCTACCTGGCCGCCGGGTCGGTCAATAACTAGCCCGGTGGCTGTCCATTTGGCGACCAGGATCCGTTTGGCGGAAGCATTATTCCAGATCGTCCCCCCGTTCTTCCGGACCACATCGGCCAGGCTTTCGATCATATTGATATTCCCGCCCTCACAGATTCCAAAGTCCCGATAGCCTCCGGTTTTCAGGAACTGGATAAACGCCCCCGCCGGCACCTCCCAGGCGTTGATCACCAACATGGCGGCTATTACCCCCTGCATCGCGCCGTGGATATTCGGGTCACTGGTATATTGGGCCAACCAATCTCTGAAGGAAATGGACATGGAAGGCTCTTCCCACATCATGGCCCGTTTCATCATGCTCATGACCTTTTCGGCGTCCCGCTCATCTGCGGCGACGTGATGCAGCAGCCAGCGGAGCCCACCTCTCGGAGGCATGGTATAGGTCTTACCATCAACGTGATAGGCCAACTGGGGGTCTGGCCTTTTTATAGGGAAGGCCGCGCCTACATCCAGGAAGGTTTGCTCCAGGGGACCGCTCTTCTCGATGCCAATGGCGCCTGTGCTGAGGAGATAGCCATTTAAGTTTACAGTGGAGCAGCGCCCCCCTAACATTCGGAAGCGTTCCGTCACCAACACCTTGTACCCACTCTTCGCCAGCCTGGCGGCGGCCGATAATCCACCGATTCCGGAGCCGATTATAGCTACGTCGTACATTTCCTTTGTCATATAGTCCTCTCTGACTGACGCTTTCACGTGTCATTTTAGGGCTGCCTTGGCAGCTATGTCAAATTGAGAAACATACTAGTCAGTTTACGTCATGTTATAATGCATATACCTTTTGGCTGGCGGGGGGTAGATGAAATTGGGTAGATACAATGCCTAGTCTTGGGCTGGCAAGCCGCATTATTCTCGGTGTAGCTCTAGGACTGGCGGCTATACTGTTCCTTTTCGGCTTTCTTGCCGTGACCGCAGTGCAGCAAAGTAAGGACCAGGTATTGCAACAGCGGTTGGCCCTGAGCGAGACCATCGCCGGCCATATAGACTATACCCTGGGTCGGGTCCTCCGCCAGATGGAAGACTCCGTTAGCCGGACCCCCATCGACCGGGCAGACAGTAGCATCGAAGACGAACGGCAACTTCTATCCGACACCTACCACAAACTGGGGGCCTTCTCCACGGTAGAGTTGGTGGACGTTGATGGCACAGTGGTCTGGACGGAGCCCACACTGACAGAGGCATTCGGCGCCAATATCGCCAAACAGAGCCACATCAACAGATTACTAACTACCGGAGTCCCTTCCATTGATCTGGTAGTGCCTGTAACAGCGAGCGAAGAACCGGTTGTAGCCCTAAGCGTTCCCCTTCGGGGCAAAGGCTTTGTAATAGGGGGGATGATCGGCAAGCTAAGCTTATCGCGTGTGGGCCTGGATACCCTGCCTGCGCCTAACCTGGGGCCAACAGGAAGGGCCGAGCTGATCTCTAAGACTGGTCTGGTGATCGTTTCGTCCGATGGAAGCCCTTCAGGCTTCGTGGACCACGTTGTCGTGCTACAAGACCTACTGGACCGCCGGCAAGCGGGTATAACCCTGCATAAGATGTCTGCTGGGTCCGTACGCCCGGATCACATCGTCGCTTATGCCCCGCTGACCACACTCCCTTGGGGAATAGTTATTGAACAGGACCAGGACGTGGCCCTGGCCCTTCCCCAGGAGCTTCAGACTAAGATGGCGCTTATCGGTGTGCTAGCGTTGCTGGTAGCCGGCGGCGTAGCCTGGGTGGGAGTCCGCCGTCTAGTAAGACCGTTGCTGAGCCTTACCATAGCCGCTGAACGGATAGCCTCGGGCGACCTGGATAAGTCACTGGTAATCAAGCGCAGGGACGAGTTGGGCGCCCTGGCCTTTAGCTTCGAGGCCATGCGGGTAAAGCTCCGATCCTCACTGGAGGAGATCCGGCGCTGGAACGAAGAGCTTGAGAAAAGGGTAGAACGGAGGACCCGCGAATTGGCCCGGCGTAACCAGGAGTTAACCGTAATCAACTCCCTTGCCGAGACCGTGAATAGCTCCCTCGACTTAGAAGAGGTCCTGTCCAAGGCATTGGACCAGGTCCTGGCCATCACCGAGGCGGAGACAGCAAGCATCAGCCTAAGGGACGAACACAGCGGCGCAATCTCCAAGAGGATCATTCGCCCTTCGGACAGCTCTACCCTGGTGAATATCTGCCAGAACCTGGAGGAATGCCTCTGTAGCAAGGTAGCCTTCACCGGAGAGCCGTTAATGATCGGGCCAGACTCCCTGGATAAAGAAAGAATCGGTGCGGTATGCCTGCAAAACGGGCTCCGTTCACTGGTAGTATTGCCATTGAGATCGAAACGTCAGGTGCAAGGCGTACTCTACCTTGCTTCTCGGGCCTCCAGCCTCTTCTCCACAGCCGAAGAGCAGAGGCTTTTAGCATCCATAACCCACCAGATCGGCATCGCTGTAGAGAACGCCCGCCTTTACGGTGAGATCCAATTGCGGGAGGACATGCGCCGCCAGCTCCTGGCCAAGGTCATTACCGCCCAGGAAGAGGAGCGGAAGCGCCTTGCCAGAGAACTACATGACGAGTCTTCCCAGACTCTCACCGCACTTATTATGAGCATACAAGCGGCGCAGGAAGCACTGCCTGTGGGTTTGGAAAAGGAAAAGGAGCGCCTGGCCAGGGCCAAAGCCCAGGCCATTCACGCCCTGACGGAGATGCGCAAAATGATACTGGACCTGCGTCCAACTGCATTGGATGACCTTGGGCTGGTCCCCGCTATCCGGTGGTATTCGGAGACCCATCTACAACCGTTAGGCATTCAGTTCTCGGTAGAGGCACGAGGCAACAAAGGCCGCCTTCCAGCAGAGCTAGAGACCAGCCTTTTCCGCATTTTTCAAGAGGCGATCAACAACGTCGCCAGGCATTCGAAGGCCAAGAGGACCAGGATCCAACTGGACGTACTTGAAGAAGAAGTGCAGTGTATCGTTGAGGATGACGGCCAGGGGTTTGAGGCTGGGGTCTACATGGCTCATCAAGGCCCCAGCGCTGGTCTTGGGCTGCTGGGTATGCGGGAGAGAGTCGCTCTTCTGGCAGGCTCTCTATCAATCGAGTCTAGCCAGGGGCATGGGACCCGCCTGCGGGTATCCATTCCCTTGAAGGGAGGATAAAGCTTGGAAAAGATACGGGTCTTGCTGGCTGAAGACCACATCCTGGTAAGGGAAGGCGTGCGCGCCCTACTGGAAGCGCAACCGGATATGGAGGTGGTAGCCGAAGCCTCCGACGGGAGTGAGGCAGTGCGGAAGAGCCTGGACCTTCAGCCAGATGTAGTCTTGATGGATATCACCATGCCGGGCACTAACGGTTTGGAGGCCACGCGCCTTATCAGAAAGGCATCACCCGGTATTCACATTTTGGCCCTGACGATGCACGGCACCGATGACTACTTCTTCCGCTTGTTAGACGCCGGAGCCTCGGGATACGTCCTGAAGGAATCGGCTTCCAGTGACCTTCTTTCCGCAATCAGGGCGGTACATCAGGGAGGCGTCTTCCTCTCCCCCAGCGTGGCAAAGCGCCTGGTTGACGACTACCTGAGACGGGTAGGCGATGGCGAGCAGAGGCCTGGCTATACCAGCCTAACCGATAGAGAAAAAGAGGTGCTCAAGCTTATCGGCGAGGGCTGCATGAACCAGGAGATAGCCCAGAAGCTGTTCCTCAGCGTGAATACGGTGCAGACCCATCGCACCCACATAATGGACAAGCTGAACCTGCATAACCGGACCGAGCTCCTGAGATTCGCTTTGCGGGCAGGGCTCCTGGAGGAAACCTAGCCCCGTTAGTGGACGGCCCTTCGTACTAACAGAACTGTGGTCAAAAGACGCTACCCATAGTAGCGTCTTTTTGTTACTGTAAATCACTGCCAAATGGGATGCCTGTCTCCCCACAATACGCTATTCTTTGCTTGCATAACTCGGCGTGCTAATCGAGATTCTTCGCTGCGCTCAGAATGACATTTCCCACTGTGGCAGAATGACATTTCATGCCGTGTCACCCTGAGAGTAGCGAAGGGTCTCAGCCCGCCTTCAAAAGGAGGTGAACTTCTAACTAAGCACTAGTATGTAAACACTAGTATGAACCCGCCGAGCTATCTTGGTAACATATCTCTCATGGTTAGAGTTTCTCACCTTTGTAGCCAGTTGTGACATGCGGACCGGATGGTCTTGCCAGTGGCCGCAGTAGGGCTTTTTCGGAAAGAGGCTTCCGGCCGCTAAAGCGCCGCCGACACCAGCTAGTCTAAGGCCCCCAGGGGTGATTGACAGCCCGGCTCAAGAGGGTTGCTCTGGCAACGCGAGTGGAAAAGGGGTGGGCGCACCCCTATCCAAAGTGCAAATGGGAAATCCCGGCCTATATTAACTATATTAAGAAGGAGGAATAGAAAGTGCGAAGGGTCATCATCGGTATGTTTGCCGTGGCAGTCACGGCGGTCATGGTGTTTCTCGTGTATCCGCTTGTGCCGGCTGTGAGCGGCCAGCCTCGGGGCACGGCTGAGGCGGGCAAGGCCTATTGGGATGCGACCACTACCTGGTGCAGCCGCTGCCACGGGGAGACGGGCCAGGGAGCTTATGGGCCGGACCTGGCGGGCCGCGGCCTGAGCTTCGAACAGTTCCAGCGTGCCGTGCGTCGGCCCTGGGGTGTGATGCCCGCATTCACCGAGCAGCAGGCAAGCGAACAGAACATCGCCGACCTGGTGGCGTACTTCGATAGCCTCCCCAAGGTGGCTGCGCCCGGCCCCTGGCGGACGACTGTCCCCGCTGGCGCGCCCCTGGGCCAGAGGCTGCTCATCGAGACCGCGGGGTGCGGGCAGTGCCACGGCGACGTGCTGGGCTTCCCGCGTCTCGCCGCTGGCGGTGTGGGCGCGGACTTCGCGCAGTTCGAGGAGTGGGTCTACGAACACACCAAGGAGTTCCCCACGGGACGTATGGGCAACTTCAGCAAGGCACGCCTCCCGGAACCCGTTCTGTCCGAGATCTGGCGCTACGTCAGCGTTGACCTCGGGCTCCGCGTGCCCGTCACCGCGGTTATTAGCGGCACCGCGGCTGCCGCTGGCAGCGTGACCTATAACCTCACCGTTGGGAACACGGGCACCGCAGGCAAGGGTCTGGCCGCGGGCGAAATCTATATCTCCGTGGTGGTCCCATCCGGGTCTACCGTGAGCAGCGCCAGCGCCACCGGCTACCAGGGGGTGCAGAACTATGCCCCCGGCGGTTACGACGTCGCCGTCTGGTTGGCGCCGCGTATTGCCGCCGGAGAGAAGCTCACCTACACCATGACGGTGTCCGATAGCGGGGCGGCGGGCGGCTCACGCGCCTTCGTCCGCTGGCTAAGCCCCACCCGCGGCGGGGAATTCGTCCAAACGGCCCTGGTCCGGCCGTAGGCTGGCAATCTTTTTGTTTGAAAGGAGACATTATTAAGGTGAAGAAAATACTGGGCTTGGTACTCATGGGGGCGATCTTTGGGATCTGGTTAGCGGCTTGCGCCCCTACTGCTGCTCCCACACCTACACCTGTGAAGGCGCCGGCAGCTACTGCAACCGCGGCCCTTCCCGCAGCTACTTCCACTTCGGTCGCCCCAGCGGCCGTGCCCACGCCGACCATGCCGGCGGCGACGCCCGCACCTACGAAACCAGCCGCCACGCCCACGGTGGCCGCGGCGGCGGCTACGCCAACCGTGGCGGCGGCCACGCCTGCGCCTACCAAGCCTGCAGCTACTCCAACCGTGGCGGCGCCAGCGGCGACACCGACAGCGGCACCGCCGGCGGCCACACCCGTCCCGACCAAGCCAGCGGCTGCAGCGGAAGACCCGGTGGCGGGTAAGGCCGTCTTTGACTCCAACTGCACCGCCTGCCATCCCGGGGGCCAGCAAGGCGTCGGCCCGTCCCTCGTTGGAGCGGTGGGCCGTTTGGGCGAGGCTGGGGTACGTAACCAGATACGTAACGGAGGGAGCACTATGCCTCCCTTCCCGGACAGCCGGATTAACGATAAGCAACTGGCGGACTTAATAGCCTACGTGGCCAGTCTCAAATGACCATGAATCATGGATGGAGGGCCAGAGCGCCGCAGCGCCTCGCTCGGTCTCGGCAGAACCGACAACTGATCTGGCTGAACAGGCAACGATAGAAAGTTCATCGGCAGGAAACTGATAGGGGGTGGGCCTGTTTTCGATTATCGCGGTGGGCCTGTTTTCGGTTGACAAACACAGGGGAGGTGTAACATGGGCTGAGATGCTCTGCTCTAGGCAACATGGTCTGGGGATATGCAGAAATGATCGGGACTGGACCGGTCAATCAAAAAAGGGGAGGGTACAGGCGTTATGAAGAGGGTATTCTTTACAATCTGGCTGGTGCCACTGCTGGTAACCATGGCCTGGGTTACTCTGGCTCAGGCGGTGTCGGTGCTTCAGGCTCCACCTGCAAGTATCTCCGCCGGAGGTAAGCTCTACGACGAGTGGTGGGAGGAAGCCCCCGGGGCCACGGAGCCGAAGGGGGACCAGCCGCTGTGGGCCACCCAGACCACAAACACACGGAAAGGGACCGATACCTGGCGCTGCAAGGAGTGCCACGGCTGGGACTACGGCGGTAAGGACGGCGCCTATGGCTCCGGCTCCCACAA
>JAUYDP010000208.1 GCA_030691805.1 Dehalococcoidia bacterium
AGCTCTAACACCCCGAAGTCGTGGGGAGGCACGCCCCAGAAGCCGTACTCCGGGAGGCAGGGCCTTATCTCCACGTTTGACCGTTCACCAACCACTCGGCCGATAATCAGCTTCACCTTTCGCAACAGGGGGAGGTCGCTCTGGCAGATGGGATTGCCACGGCGCTGGAAGCTCAGGTTTTCCACGGTAATGATAGAGATGCGCAGCATCTCCCGCAGCGCCAGGGCGATGAAGCGGGCGCCATCGCACTTATCAACCCCGGTGGCCAGGATAAGCCAGTCGAGATCGAGGCGCAGGGCGTTGGCCATGACCGTCCGCAGCGTGGCGCAGAAGACCTTGGGCAGGTAGCGCTCGCTGTCCACCGGGGTGATTCCGGGCATAGGCATGTCTATGTCAAGCGTCTCGCTGCTTACGGCCCACGCCCTTTCCAGCAACTCACGAGGGGGCACCCCGATGATACCCAGCCTGGCCCGGCCACCCTTCCGGGCCACCGCGCGAAAAGCGTCCTCTATCTCCTCCGCCGAGGAGTAGTTAGCCGTAGGGTTGATAACCCACGGACGGGCGGTGGTCTGCAAAGAGGTCTCGCACATATCTTTTGGTAAGGCTTTTTTATATTGTAGATAATGAATAAAGAAGCGTCAAACTAGGGAAGAGAGTGGAGATGGCGAGCTTGAACCAGCAGCCTAACGGTGGTATAATTGGTCAAAATGACCAATTGGTCAAGGGGGTGGATATGACCAAGATTGTGACCTCAGCGGAGGCGAAGGCGCACTTGTCGGAGCTAGTGGGCCAGGTGGCCTATGGAGGCGACCATGTCATAATAGAGCGGCGAGGTAAGCCCGTCGCAGCTCTTGTGAGCGTTGCTGAGTTGGAGCGCTTGGAGCAAGGACGGGCCACATCAGGCCGACCTCGAGGGGCCCTGGCTCTACTGGGGGCCTGGCGTGACGTCGGGGATGAGATAATCGACGCCATAGTCGCGGACATATATGCGCATCGAGAATTGGACAAGGGGCGACCCGTAGAGCTTGAGGAATGATGTATCTCTTAGATACCGACGTCGTGAGCAGTCTGCTCAAGCGTGTGCCTTCTACCACATTGATCGGCAAACTGGCCTCCGTACTACCAGAGCAGCAATCTACCACCAGTATCACGGTAGGCGAACTGGTCTACGGTGCCCATAAAGCGCAGGAGCGCACCGACGCCGTGCTGGAACAAATGGACAAGAGGATCCTACCCGACCTGCCCGTGCTTCCCTTTGATGCAGGGGCCGCTCGGCGCTATGGCGAATTGAGGGCATGGTTGGAGCGCCAAGGTATGTCTCTGGGTGAGGCTGACCTGCGGATAGCGGCGATCGCCCTTTCCCGAGGTCTCACGGTGGTCACAGGAAACGTCCGTCATTTTAGCAGGATTCCGGGGTTACCCGTGGAGAACTGGTTCCTGGAACCAGGCAGTCTTTGAAGCCCTCTGTAGAGGTGTTATAATCCTCCCAAATGCCAATAGCTAAGCTGATATTATGACACGTGCCGTCACCGTGCGAGTGCCGGCCACTACCGCGAACCTGGGGCCCGGCTTCGACTGCCTTGGGATGGCCCTGGATATCTATAACAGCTTGTCCATAGCCCGCAGCGATTCGTTCCGAATAGATATTTCGGGGGAAGGAGCGGGCGCGCTGCCACGCGACGGGCGCAATATTGCTTACCGAGCGTTGCTGACCCTGGCGGAAGAGGCCGGACGCGAGATCCCTCCGCTGCGTATGACCATGAAGAACGAGATCCCCCTGGCACGAGGCCTGGGCAGCAGCGCCGCTGCCATAGTGGGCGCCCTGGTGGCTGCCGACCTCTTTTTCGATTCCAACCTATCCAGAGACAAGCTCCTGGAGATAGCAGAGGAGATAGAGGGCCACCCTGACAACGTAGCGCCTGCCATTTTGGGTGGTTGTATTGTGGTGGTGAAGGATGGGCCAAGGCTGGTCCATGCGCCGGTGCCCCTGCCTCCGGGACTGGTGGCCGTGCTCTTCATCCCTGACTTCGCGCTGGCCACGATTGAAGCGCGCCGGGTATTACCTCAGCAGGTGAAGATGGCGGACGCGGTGTTCAATGTGGGGCGTACCGCGTTACTCGCCACCTGTCTGGCTACCGGGCGGCTGGACCTACTCCGGGTAGCCACCCAGGATGCCCTGCACCAGCCCTGGCGCAAGGCCCTCTTCCCGGCCATGGAGGCCCTTTTTAAGGCCGCTCTGGATGCCGGGGCTTTGGGCGTCTTCCTGTCCGGGGCCGGCCCTACTATTCTCGCCTTGACAACGCATGACTCTGACCTGGTGGCCCATGCCATGCGCGAGGCAGCCCATATAGCGAAGGTTCCAGGATGCACGCGCCTGGCGAGGCCGAGTATGCAGGGGGCGCACCTGGTAGATGAGGAATAAGAGCTAGATGGACCTGGTAGTGCAGAAGTACGGCGGTACCTCCCTTGGCAGCGCTGAACGGATAAAGGCTGTGGCTCGCCGTGTTGCCGGAGCTCATGACGCCGGGAATCAAGTGGTGGTGGTGGCCTCGGCCATGGCGGACACTACCGACGAGCTGATAAGCCTGGCAAAGCAGGTAACGGAATATCCTGATGATCGGGAAGTGGACCAGTTGCTTTCCACGGGTGAGATGGTTTCCTGCACCTTACTGGCTATGGCCCTGCGTTCACTAGGTTACCAGGCGGTAAGCCTGAACGGCGCCCAGGCGGGAATCAAGACTGACTCCTTTCATCGAAGGGCACGCATATTATCAATAGATCCCCACCGGATCACCAGGGAGTTGGATAGCGGGCGAATAGTCATCGTGGCGGGTTTCCAGGGCATTACCGAAGGGATGGACATAACTACCCTGGGAAGGGGAGGCTCGGACCTTACGGCCGTGGCCCTGGCAGCTCGCCTGGGCGCCAGGCTCTGCGAGATTTATACGGATGTGGAGGGGGTTTACACAGCAGATCCCCGCATGGAGCCCGAGGCGCGCAAATTGGCGGACATCTCTTATGAGGAGATGGTAGAGCTAGCCACCCACGGGGCACGGGTGATCCATCCGCGCGCCGTGGAGGTGGGCCAGGTCTACAGGCTGCCCATTCTGGTGGCCTCCAGCTTCAGCAATACGTCTGGTACGTTAATAAAAGGGGAGGTGGACTTGGAAGCCCGTAACAAGGTGCGAGGGATCGCCGATGACAGAGACGTGGCCAAGGTCACTATTTTGCGGGTGCCAGACCGGCCGGGCATAGCCGCTAAGATATTTGAGCCTCTAGCCGAGGCAGGGATAAGCGTAGACACCATAGTGCAGAATGCCAGCGTGGAGCGGTTCACGGACCTGACCTTTACGGTCAGCCGCAATGACCTTGCCAGGGCCTTGGGGCTGGTCGAACCGGTGGCCGACGAAGTAGGGGCGCGAGGCTGCACCCACGACGCTACATTGGCCAAGGTTAGCATCGTCGGCACCGGCATGGCCAGCAGCCCGGGCTACGCTGCCCGGATGTTTAAGGCCCTTTACCAGGCCGGGATCAACATCGAGCTTATCACCACTTCGGAGATACGGATAACCTGCATTATCGCGGAAGAGCAGGTACAGAAGGCGGTGAGGACGCTTCACCGGGCATTCGAACTGGAAAAGCCAGGCTGATGCAAGCTAACGATGCGCTTAAACCGGATGTTTCCCGTGCAACAGGTGGGACTGCCTTGAGCGTGGTGCGGGAGATTGTCCTCAGCATGCGCCCGCGCCAGTGGACGAAGAACCTCATAATTTTCCTGCCCCTGGCCTTTACAGTTAACCAGCATTGGCGCCTTTCGGAGCTTCCCTACATCGGGCGTTTGATCCTGAGCAGCTTTACGGCATTTGTGTTATTTTGCCTGCTCTCGGGCGCGGTTTACCTTATCAATGACCTGGCGGATATCGAGAAGGACCGGCAACATCCCCTGAAGCGTAATCGGCCCCTGGCCTCAGGCCGGCTTGGACGGTTCCCAACTAATGTCTCTATTTTGTTGCTCGTGATTGTCAGCCTGGTAGGCGCCTCCCTACTAAACTGGGTCTTTGGGGTAATAGCTCTGGTGTATTTCACTATCATGATTGCCTATACCTTTAGGCTTAAGCATATTGTCTTGGTAGACGTGATGACCATTGCTGTTGGATACGTGCTGCGGGCGGTCGCTGGGGCTACGGCCATAGAAGTGCCAATCTCACCCTGGCTTTACGTTTGCACCATCCTCCTGGCGCTCTTTATCGTGCTTGGGAAGCGCAGGCACGAGCTCTTGCTACTGGAAAACGATGCTAGCCGCCACCGCCAGATCTTGCTGGAGTACACTCCTCAGTTTTTGGAGCAGCTGATGGTACTGGTAGGGGGGGCTACGCTCATGGCCTACAGCTTGTATACCTTCAGCGCCGAAAACGTCCCTAAGAACTATGCCATGATGCTTACTATTCCCTTCGTGCTGTACGGCATCTTTCGCTACCTTTACCTTATAAACATTAAGAACGAGGGAGGCAGCCCGGAGGAGATACTGATTACCGACAGGCCTCTGGTAATTGACCTGGCGCTCTGGCTCGTAACCTCCGCCGCAATTCTGATGTTGTTCCGCTGAGTAACGACTGCACGAACTTGTCGACAGTTGGTGGAACACAGTCCCAGCAAAAACAGCGGCGCCGTTCTCTCCGCTTGGAGGGCTTTGATTACAAAAGCGATTTCCTTGACGCTTGCAACTGATGTGGTCTATCGTCAGAGATAAGGAGAGCCATGAGGGTAGGACTGCATCTATCTATCGGCAAGGGGCTGAGGAAGACGGCCCAGACCGCGGCCTATGCCGGATGCCAGGCTATACAGATTTTCTCCGGCAACCCCATGGGGTGGAAGCCCAGCCGTCATGACCCCAAAGA
>JAUYDP010000210.1 GCA_030691805.1 Dehalococcoidia bacterium
TCGTGACAGTAGGCGGAATACATGTTGCCTTCCTGCCAAATCTCGCTCGTGAGTTCTATCTTACGCATAATCGCTCCTTGCAGTCACCCTGGCTTGAATGATAGCAGGAATCTGGTTGGTAGCCAACATCTGGCGTTTACAGGGTGATCCAGCCGTTCTTACTCAATTGATTGAGTAGCACTATGGCATGATGCGGTGTTAGGCCGAGGGCTGCGGCCTCATTGTCTGCTTGAGAGGCAGTGAGTGGGTCAGTGCCAGAGCCTTCTAATTTCGCCAACAGGGACAGCAGCCAAGGCAAGAACCTGTCAGGGATTCAAGTCACTAAGAATGGAAGTCTTAGCAGCCTGTCCTATTGACCACGGCATCGAGGGCAAGAGACCCCACGTGGCATGGCGCCGGGAATCCGGCCATCGCGATGGGTGGCAGATACGCAAGATCGGGATAGAAAGCAACCTGAAGCTCTCGAGCTGGTCACCCGCGGCCATCTCTTGCCATCCCGCAGCGGCTATAGTATCCTAATGGCTGTGCGGCATAAGGCGTCGCGGCCGGGGCCGCCTTCGCCAGTGAAGGCAGCGTCCCCCGACGGAAACGAACGACAAAGGAGGCGGGCATGGATAAAGGACACATCGGAATCGCGTTTTCTGAGCTCACGCCGGCCAGGACCCTGGAGGCCATTGTGCGTGCCGATGGCCTGGGGGTGCCGGCGTGGTGGATGGCGACGGGCGGCGCAGGGGCTGACGCGCTGACCCTCTTCGGGGCGGCTGCCGTGCGCACGAAGGCGATCAGGATGGGCACCTCCATCGTCCCCACGTTTCCGCGCCATCCGCTCGTGGTGGCGCAGCAGGCGGAGGTCATCGCTAACCTTGCTCCCGGCCGGCTGGTGCTCGGCGTCGGCCCCAGCCACGGGCCGGTCATCGCCGGAACTTTTGGGATACCTTTCGAGCGCCCGCTGGAGCACCTCGGTGAATACGTCACAGTGCTAAAGTCTGGGCTAGAGACAGGGACGGTGAACTTCGACGGCGCTCGCTTCCACGTCCACGCCCAGGTACCCTATCCGTCCCCCGTTCCGGTAATGGTCTCTGCGCTGCGGGCCAACTCCTTCCGCCTCGCCGGCCGCCTTGCCGACGGCGCGATCAGTTGGATATGCCCGGCGCCTTATCTGCGGGACGTGGCGCTCCCGGCTTTGAAGGAAGGCGCCGCGCAGGCGGACCGCCCCACGCCGCCACTCATCGCCCACGCCTTCTTCGCTCTTTCCGGGGACGCGTCCGAGGTTGCCCGCTCTGCACGCAAGCGTCTGGGCTTCTACCTGCGTGTTTCCTCGTACTTTCAGATGCTTACCGCCGCAGGCTACCCGGAGGCCCAGCTTGGCGAATGGACCGATGCTATGCTTGACGCCGTGGTCATCAGCGGCGGCGAAGCGGCGGTCGCTGACGGCCTGCGCTCATTTATGGATACTGCCGGCGCCAGCGAGCTAATCGCTTCCATGCTGCCGGTCAGTGCTGACCCTGAGGCGGACCTGGAGCGCGCCATGCGCCTCATCGCCAGCCTCTGATCGTGGTCAACCAGGTATCAAACCAAAAGGCCCTAGCCGTGTTTGGCTAGGGCCTCACTCTATATCCTGGTAGCGGGAGTTGGATTCGAACCAGCGACCTTCGGGTTATGAGCCCGACGAGCTGCCACTGCTCCATCCCGCAGTAAATATCCCCTGGCAATGGCCTATTTTCCCAAGGAGGTGCCCACTCAGTATTGTCAGCGCTGGGGCTACGTTGTTCCACACAATCTATCCCTGCTGTATTATATTATGTCCTAAATAAAGTCCTGAGCGCAGCGTTCTCCGACCGACTTGACCGGCGGTGGTACGGCGGCCTAGAATTAGGCCAGATTCAACGGAGGGAGAGGTCATGACCAAGGAGCTTTTCGAGCAACCGGATATTTACACCAGTTTCCCCACCCCGCTGGCCCTGGTAAGCTGCGCGGACCCTAATGGCAAGGGAAACATCCTCACCATTGCCTGGGTAGGGGTGGTATGCAGCGAGCCGCCAATGGTCTCTATCGCCATGCGACGGGGCAAGCACTCCTATCCCCTGGTCAAGGCTAATGGGGAATTCGTGCTGAACGTTCCCACGGAGCAGCTAGTTAAGGAGACAGATTACTGCGGTAGCGTTTCCGGTAAGACCGTGGATAAATGGGAGACCGCTCACCTGACCCCTGGTCCAGCTTCCAAGGTGAAGGCGCCAATTATTGTAGAGAGCCCGATCAACCTGGAATGCGTGGTTAGGCACACGCTTAACCTGGGATCCCACGACCTTTTCCTGGCGGAAGTGGTCGCCTGCCACGTGGATACGGCGCTCATGAAGGGTGGAAAGCTGGATGCCACCGCAGTGCGGCCGCTTTTGTACTTCTGCCGGGATTACTGGGCCTTGGCCAAGGACCGGCTGGCCAAGCGGGGGGTGGGCCTTCCCGGAGCCTAGAGGAAAGAACCGTCCTTCCGCACTACGGCTCGGAACCGTCTGGCTTTCAACTCTCTGACCAGGTCCTCCTGGCATGAGATAGGGTTTTCGAATAGAGTGGCGCAGCTACCGACTCCAACTGTCGAGTGGGCGTCGCTGCCGCCTGTCCCGTTCATGCCCAGGGTGACGCATACTTCCCGGGCGTAATCATTTGCCCGTTGGTGAGTGGCGCCGTTGCATACCTCCATGCCCTGCACCAATTGGAAAATCGGCATCCGGCAGGCCTCTTCTATTGTGATGCTGGGGACCA
>JAUYDP010000211.1 GCA_030691805.1 Dehalococcoidia bacterium
TCGAGACGTCCGCCGAAACGGTTTGGTGGAGTTTGGCCCTTGGCGGGCAGGGACATCCGCCGAAACGGTTTATGGAATGTTGTGGTGAGTGTTTGCATCGCCTAAAATGGTGTAAACCGGACCGGAGGGACAAAATGCCCAGTTCTTACAAATGCCCAAAGGGGGGAAGCCACCAGTGGAAGTCCAGCAAGACGACCCGAGGCGAAGCATACCAGGAATGCGCTAAATGCGGGCAAAAGCGGCCGGGGTGAGGGACTTCCCAGGGTTGGTTGGGGTGACGCAGATAGGGGCTGCACCAGCGTCACGCTTTTGTGGCAGCCACGTCAGGGCGAACACCAGGTTCGCCCCTACCGGATTCCCTTCCCTATGGCCACATCCATCGTCGTAGGGGCGATTCATGAATCGCCCCTACCCAAGGCAACTATCTGCTGGAACACGACAGTGGTGAAGGGTTTACCGTGGCCCAACAGAACCGGGGAGTGCAGAGGCGGGGAGTGCAGAGGCCGTATGTGCGGCTGGTTAGCGGGCAACGGATTCAGGATTAACCAGCCGAAGGCGAGGGAAGTAACTACGATAGTAGCCGATGTCGCGGGTTAGCAGGCGATCTGCCTGCTGGCAGGCGTGGCCACCGATCACGAAGTCCGGGATGATGTGCTGCCTCCATGCCAAAGGTGCCTGGCAGGCGGGACAGTGGAGGATGACCTTGTGGCCGCAGCGTGGACATTGGACCTGATTGACTCGGCGCGCTGCGTAACGCTTCCAAGCGGCAGCGGCTTGAAAAAGAGCGTCGGCCGAGAGGTCTTCAACGCGGAGGTGGAGATCGTGGATGAACCGCGTGACATCCTCTTGGTTATCCTTCTCAGCCTTCAGTTGTCAGCTATCAGCCATCATCCATACGCTATCAGTGATCAGCTATCGGCTATCGGTTATTAGCTGTAGGGGCAGGTTTCAAACCCGCCCCTACATTGATCACTGGCCCCTGACTGCTGATCACTGATGAGAGGGCTTGGCTGGCGGAAGCAGCGGCGTTCTGATCGCCCGCCAACAGATCGAAGAAGACATTGGTGTCGACCGCCGTTTTCATTCTTTGTTCCCGCCATCCGGAACGCGCTCGCCGCGCAGCAGTTCCATCATCTCATCCACAGATCCCGCTGGCAATTGGCTGCGCAGATAGCCCTCCCACCGCTGTAAAGTCTCGACAGGAACGCGCTTGCGGAGGACGATCTTTCCCTCCTCCAATTCGAACTCGACCTGGGAGCCCGGACCCAGACCGAGGGCATCGCGTATCGCCTTGGGTAGCGTTACCTGGCCCTTGCTGGTCAGTGTTGCCATGTCATCCTCCTATTGGGGCGGACACAAGATCCGCCCCTACAAGACGCGTTCAGTAACACCAATATAGTAACACAAGAATGGTAATACGTCTGCCCACGACCGGGGGCCGGCGAGACGCCTGCGCTCCCAGGAGGGCTTCCTCTTTGCACAAATGGGCTTTTCATGGTAGACTACAGTATTATTCAAGGGTGATTAGGGGAGAAGGGGTATGAACCAGAAGATCCTGCTGGACGACACGACGCTCCGCGACGGGGAACAGACCGCGGGCGTGGTATTCACCAATGAGGAGAAGATACAGATCGCCCGTATGCTGGCCGAGATAGGCGTCCATCAGATCGAGGCGGGGATCCCGGCCATGGGTGGAGACGAGAAAGAGGTCATCAAGGCCATGGTGGACCTGGACCTGCCGGCCAGCATCCTGGCCTGGAATCGGGCGGTGATCTCGGACCTCCACGCCTCTTTAGACTGCGGAGTGAAGGCTGTGGCCATCTCCATCTCGGCGTCAGATATCCATATCCAGACCAAGCTTCAGGCGACCCGGCAATGGGTGTTGGACAGCATAAAACGCTCGGTAGACTATGCAAAGAAGCACCATCTCTATGTTTCGGTAAACGCCGAGGACGCCTCCCGGGCGGACCCCGATTTCCTGTTAGAGTTCGCCCAGACGGCCAAGGAGCATGGGGCGGACCGCCTGCGATATTGCGATACCCTGGGCATCCTGGACCCCTTCGACACGTACGAGCGGGTGAAGGCATTGATAGATGTGGCCAACATCGAAGTGGAGATGCACACCCATAATGACTTCGGCATGGCCACGGCCAATGCCCTGGCCGGCCTCAGAGCGGGGGCCACATACGTGAACGTGACGGTGAACGGCCTGGGGGAGAGGGCTGGGAACGCTGCCTTGGAAGAGGTGGTCATGGCCCTCAAATATATCAACGGGGTGGACCTGGGCGTCCAGACTAGCCGCCTCCGGGAACTGGCCGAATACGTGGCAACGGCCTCTGGCCGTACGGTGCCTATCTGGAAGGCCATCGTGGGGGTAAATGTCTTCGCTCACGAGTCCGGCATACATGCGGACGGCGTCATCAAGAACCCCAAGAACTACGAGACCTTCGCTCCAGAGGAGGTGGGCCTCACCAGGCAACTGGTGGTGGGCAAGCACTCTGGGACTGCCACGCTGAGGCATAAGTTCGAGGAATTCGGGATCGAGATCACGGACGAGGATGCTGCGGGCCTGCTGGCGCTTACAAGGTCTAAGGCCATCCAGCTCAAGCGGGCGCTCTTCGATAAGGAGCTAGTGCTGCTTTATTATGAGTATAAAGGAATCCACGTCCCCGAAGGGGGCCAGGCTTAACCGGTAACGGGGCTGTTCGTACCAGTGTTGTTCCGTTGTTGTTCCGTTGTTGTTCAGTAGTTGTTCCATTGTTGTTCTATCGTTATTCTATAGCGGTTCCGTGAACATTTCTAACCACCATTGAACCACCATTGAACAACTATTGAATGTAACTACTCAGCCACTAAGACACCAAGGCGCAAAGAACGTTATGGAATATAAGCCTCTTTCAGAGCGTGAAGAAGAAATAGCAAAGGCCATTGTCAAATTCGTGTCTTTGTGACTTTGTGGCTGAGTAGTTACGTTCTATCTATGACACTCAGCGTTCTCTGCGGTCTCTGCGTTAAGACTGGAGTCTCCCGTGATGATCACATTGTTTGACATCTCAGGGCCGGAGGAAACACCGCCACCGGAGCGTGACGGCCCGGTGTCCGCGCCGAAGAAGGGACGCCGCTGGCTTACCCTGGGGATTCGGGGAAAGGTCATGGGTGGTTTCGCCACCGTGGCTGCGGTTTTCGTTATGGTCGTCGCGGTGATGGTATGGCGCAGCCTGGACTTTGTGGATACTGAGGCATTCGACTCGGCGCAGATGCTGGCCACGAGCATGGCCGCGGCCATAGGCAGGGAGGCCGGGGATAGCGGGGCGCCGGTGCTCCTACGGCGGCCATCGGACCTCCAGGCATACATTGAAGAAATGGGCGCTCTCCTGGGGCTGGGCCTGGTTGTGGTGGACGGGGATGGTAAGGCTCTGGCCGCGGCGCCTCCCCGGTCAGGGACACCGAAGGCCGGCTACTAGTCATCCAGGGTATGCTATTGGATATCTCGGAAAGGAAGCGGGCCGAGGAGACCCTGGTGAGGCTCTCCGCGGCCGTGGAGCAGTCGGCTGACCACGTCATGATCACCGACGCCAACGGGG
>JAUYDP010000269.1 GCA_030691805.1 Dehalococcoidia bacterium
AGCACCCAAGACCTTTTCCGGACTCAACGGCAATTCACGAATCCAGCTTGCGCCGGCATGGCGCAGGGCGTTCACTACCGCGGGGATGGTCGGGACCTGGCCCGACTCGCCGATACCCTTGGCGCCGAAAGGCCCCGCCGGATCGCGCGTTTCCACCAGGAAGGTCTTCATGGCCGGCGTGTCCAGGACCGTGGGCATCTTGTAGTCCAGGAAGGAGGGATTAAGGACCTGGCCCTGGCGCCGCACGATATCCTCGGAGAGGGCCTGGCCCAGGCCGGCGGACACCGATCCTTCAAGCTGCCCTTCGGCCCCCATGGGGTTGATGGCGAAGCCCAGGTCCTGGGCCATGGCCATAAAGCGCACATTGACCTGCCCGGTCTCGGCATCCACCTCCACCTGGGCGCCCTGGGCGCCGAAGGCGTAGGCCGGGGAGACGTTGCCAGCCGCTGTCTTGGGGTCCCTGGCCTCGGTTGGTGCATTATAAGTGGCGTTGGCCAGGATGGGCCTGGCCTGGTTGGTAGCAGCCTGGGCCGCCTGGGCCAGGGAGATGCCCTTGTCCGGGGAGCCTTTCACATAGATGCGCCCCTCGCGGGCCTCCAGGTCCTCCACGCGCGCCTCCAGGACCTGAGCGGCCACTTCCAGCAACTGGCGGCGGGCCGCCTCCGCGGTGGCCTTAACCGCATTGCCGGCGATCATGGTGACGCGGCTCCCAAAGGTCCCCAGGTCGGCGGGCGTAAGGGCAGTATCCGCGGACACCACCCGCATATCCTCCAGGCGCGCCCCCAGCACCTCGGCCGCTATCTGGGCCAGCGTGGTGTCCGAGCCTTGTCCTATGTCCGAAGCCCCCGTGAAGAGCACGAAGCTGCCGCTGTCCTCGGCCTTGATGGTCGCAGAGGATGAGTCATGGGCTCGGGACTTGGCCCCCCCGCCAAAATGCCCGGCGCAGGCCATGCCCCAGCCCCGATGCTCCCCGTTTCCGCCAGCAACCGTAGAGCCGACAGCGCCGGCGACGGCCTGGATGCTCTCCGGAAGGCCGCAGGTGGCGATCTTGAAGCCGTTGGCGGTGGTGTCACCCGGACGTAATGAGTTCTTCAATCGCAATTCCACCGGGTCTAACCCCAGGGTCTCAGCGATCATGTCCAACTGGGATTCGGTGGCATAACGTATCTGTGGGTTGCCCGCCCCTCGCTGAGCGCCAGTAGGCTGGTTGTTAGTGTAGACCAGGTAGCCATCGAACTTGACGCTGGGGATGCGGTACGGCAGGTTCAGCATCGAGCCTGCCAGGATGATAGTAGTCATGGATAGGGAATTGTAGGCCCCGTTATCGGCAATCAACCTGACCTTACAGGCCTGGATGGAGCCATCCCACTTCACTCCCGTCTTGAGAAATATCTTCATGGGCACGCGACCCCGAGTTGCCAGGAAGGTCTCCTCCCGGTCATACATAATCCTCACCGGGCGGCAGGTCTTGATAGACAGCAAGGCCGAGCACATGTCCAGGCTGAGGGTGAAGAGCCGTCCGCAGAAGCCCCCACCCAGGTGGGGCTTGATGGCCCGGACGTTCCCCTCCGGCAGTCCCATCATCGTCGCCACGTCCCGGCGCAATCGGAAGGGGCTCTGGGTGGTGGACCAGACCGTCAAGTTTCCGGTGGTCTCATAGCTAGCCATGGCGCATTGCGGCTCCAGGGAGCCGTGGATGGCCGGCTGACTGTAAAACACATCCTCCCGCAGGTAATCGGACTGCCGGAAGGCCTGTTCCACGTTTCCGAAGTCCTGGTGGAGGCTGAAGGCCACGTTTGTGTCCAGGTCGTGGACCAGGGGCGCGCCCGGGGTCATGGCCTCCTCCGGGTCGAAGATAGCAGGCAACTCCTCGTAGTCTACCTTAATCAGCGCAAGGGCCTCCTGTAAGGTATCCTCGTCCGCCGCCGCCATCGCCACCACACCCTCGCCCACGTGGCGCACCTTATCCACGGCAAGGGGGGAATCGTCAATCAGCCTGGGATCGGGTAGGTAGCCGTATTTCTTGCCCCCGAAGTCCCGACCGGTGATGATAGCCTTCACTCCCGCCAGCCGGGCGGCCCGGGAGACGTCCACATTGAGCAGCCGGGCATGGGGCAGCGTGCTCCGGAGGATGCCCCCGTGGAGCATTCGCGGCAGCTCCATGTCTACCGTAAAGCGGGCCTCGCCCGTGGCCTTGGCTACCCCGTCAATCCTGGGCAGACGCTTGCCCACCACTGAATACTCTGACATTACGCATCCTCCCCTGAACTCTACCAGCGGCCTACGGAGGAATTATAGCACAAGGAAATTACTTTGCATCATGCGCATGGTATAATCAGCGGGTGAAGGCGCCGGGGCAACTGAAAAATGGTTGCCACTTAAAGAACCCGGGCACGGCCACGGAGGTCTTGCTATATGTCATTCTGAACGATATGTCATTCTGAACGAAGTGAAGAATCTCACCCCGTTCGAGTGCACACCTGTGAGTTCGGAGAGACCGAGATTCTTCGCCTCCGCTGCACTTATGCACACAACGAGGGTGCTTGACCCCGCTCTGACTCAGAATGACATTACTTGGTTCATTCTGGTTCAACGGTGGACGCCCGATGCTGAGAGAGTGCCCTGGACGTGAAGGCACATCCGAATCACAGGCTTTATATCCAGATCCTCCGTCGCATGTCACCAGAGGCGAGGCTCCTTAAGGCGTTCGAATTATCTCAGTTCTCCAGGCAACTCTTCATGCACGGGCTGCGCAAGAGATTTCCGGAGCTCTCAGACGAGGAAATGAAGAAGCTCTATTTGGAGAGGCTGGCTAAATGTCACAATCGGAATTATTAAAGAGTGTAACCCACGCGCTCAACAACTCCGGTATCGAATACATGGTCACAGGCTCCATCGCCTCCTCTTTGCAAGGAGAGCCCAGGTCAACTCATGATGTTGACCTGGTAGTAGCGATAGAGAAGGAGAACGTTAAAGATCTCTTAAAGGCATTTCCACCACCTGATTTCCACTTGGACGAAGAGAGCATCCACGACGCCATCCAGAAGGGGAGCATGTTCAACCTGATAGATTCTAACCAGGGTGACAAGGTTGATTTCTGGCTTCTAACCGACCAACCCTTTGATCGTTCTCGTTTCCCCAGGCGGTATGCCGAGGACGTGTTGGGAATGCGCGTGATGGTCTCGAGTCCTGAGGATACCATACTTGCCAAGCTGAGATGGGCCAAGCTCTCTGGGGGAAGCGAAAAACAGTTTACAGACGCATTACGCGTTTATGAAGTGCAGTTTGGCAAACTGGACCTGGGTTACCTTCGTGATTGGGCGAAACGCCTGGGCGTGCTACGAATGCTCGAGCGGCTTGAGAGAGAAGCACAGGTCATTTAACCCTCATCGCCCAGGATTAGGACCAAAGGGCACGCTCAACTAGGGCGGCAGCCTGTCAATGGAGCTTGGCCCTTGGGGGCCGCTTAGAAGCGGACCTAACCCTAACGGGGTCGGTGAAACCGTTCCGGAAGATGGAGGCAATAACAGGCTC
>JAUYDP010000191.1 GCA_030691805.1 Dehalococcoidia bacterium
AGCAGGTCTTTGTTGGGAACGGGTGAGATTCTTCGCTTCGCTCAGAATGACATGAACAAAACCACTGCGGCCTAACATAGGGCTATGGATTACTCATGTCATTCTGAGCCGGAGCGATGTTAGCGACATGCTTGTGCAGGCACATGGAGCGGAGGCGAAGAATCTCGCGCACTTCGAAGCAGCAGGTCTTTGTTGGGAACGGGTGAGATTCTTCGCTTCGCTCAGAATGACATGAACAAAACCACTGCGGCCTAACGTAGGGCTATGGAAGAGGCCCCTGTGGAATCGCGGTTGCCGAAGAAAGACAGTCACTTGATATGAACGCAGTACTCTATAAAACGCGCATCCTGATGGAGAACGTCAAATTCGAGCACTCCATCTTTGCCCTGCCCTTTGCCTATCTGGGAATGGTGCTGGCGGCCCGGGGCCTGCCTACCCTTCACCAGTTTGTCTGGATCACGGTGGCAATGATAAGTGCCCGAACCCTGGCTATGAGCGTAAATCGCCTGGCCGACTGGCCGGAGGACGCCCGTAACCCCCGCACGATGCGCCGACCCCTGCCCCAAGGCCTTCTGGGAGGCTGGGAGGTTGCCGGCTTTGCTGTCGCATCATTGGCCATCCTAACCTTCGCCGCCTGGCAGCTCAACACCCTGGCCTTACAACTTCTGCCACTGGCGGTGGTGATACTGGTCGGCTACAATTTCACCAAGCGATTCACCTGGCTCTGCCATTTCATCCTGGGACTCGCCGACGGCGGCGCCCCCTTCGGCGGGTGGATAGCCGTAACGGGCACCCTCTCCTGGGAGCCGGTGCTCCTATGCCTGGCCTTGGGTTTCTGGGTAGGAGGCTTCGACCTGATCTACGCCTGCCAGGACGTGGACTTCGACCGCGCCAACGGTCTGTATTCCGTGCCCGCACGCTTCGGGATCGCCGTCTCCCTGACCCAGGCCCGCATCTGGCATGCCCTGACCATCCTGCTGCTGGCAGCAGTGGGTATTTTGTCCGCCCTTTCCTGGCCCTACTGGTTGGGGCTGGCCGTTGCGAGCGCGCTCTTGGCCTATGAGCACAGCCTGGTATCGCCCAACGACCTCTCCCGGCTTAATATGGCCTTCTTTAACGTGAATGGATACATCGCCGTCATAGTTTTCGCCGCCGCGGCCTTTAGCATCTATCTGGCCTGATGGAAGGTTTTAGGCTTTTTAACGCAGAGATCACGGAGACCGCTGAGACGTATAAGATATCTCTGCGCCCAGGGCAGACACCAGGTCTGCCCCTACGATCCTTGAGGTAGGGGCGAACCTGGTGTTCGCCCAAGGGCAGCAGAGTAGTTCTCGATCCCGACTAGGAGTTAACCCTTGGAACTAAGCGCTAGGGATAAGGATAACATCTGCTTTGCATGCGGGAAAGACAACCCCATCGGCCTGAAGATGGCCTTCCGGCTGGAAGGAGAGCGCGCCGTGGCGGAGTTCACTCCTGGCCACTGGCATCAAAGCTGGAACGGGGTCTTTCACGGCGGCCTCATGGCCACCATCCTGGATGAGGCTATGGGTTATGTCCTCTATTTTCGGGGCATCAAGGCCCTCACAGCCAGGTTTGAGATGAGGCTGCGTAAGCCGGTGAACACCGGCCAGACCCTGCGAATCTGGGCGGAGATAACCCGCCACACCCGCAAGATAATAGACTGCCACATGGGGGCCGAGCTGCTGGACGGCACCCCCGTGGCCGAGGCCACCGCCACAACTTGGGTACTGAGGAGGGATGAGCCGGTGGCCCCTGGCGGGCGCGCAGGGTAGAGGCTGGCTATGTGGCAAGCTCACACCATATCTGTTATTCTGCCAACGTATAACGAAAAAGACTCCATCTATGCTTGCATCGAGGACTTCTTCGCTACAGACGTGGTGGATGAAATCATCGTGGTCAACAATAATGCCGCGCTGGGGACGTCCCAGGAAGTGTCCCGTACCCGCGCCATCGAGGTCTTTGAAGAGAAGCAAGGGTACGGGCACGCAGTCCAGAAGGGGCTGGAGGTGGCCTCCGGCGATTACATCGTCCTATCCGAGCCCGACGGCACCTTCGTGGGACGGGATATACTGAAGCTGCTGGCTTACAGCGCCGACTTCGAGGTCGTGTTTGGCAGCCGCACGGCCAAAGACTTCATCTGGAAGGGCGCCAACATGGGCCTATTCTTGAGATGGGGCAACTGGGCCGTGGCCAAGCTGATCGAAGTCCTGTTCAATACTACTAACCTCACCGACGTAGGCTGCACCATGCGCCTCATAAAACGCCCGGCCCTGGAGCGAATTAGGATAGATCTTCGCGTCGGCGGGAACTTCTCCGGACCTGAGATGATGCTTCTATCCGCTATCCACGGCCTCAAGATGGTCCAGATCCCCGTCAACTATTTCCCACGGGTGGGGACTTCGTCGGTTACCGGCCATTTCGGCAAAGCCGTGGCGGTTGGCCTCGGCATGATCGGACTTATTCTGGGATACCGCCTGAGAAGCCTTACGAGAAATAACCAATAAGCAGGAAAACGGCAATAGACCTGAGAGAGCTTCTGGTTTGCCCAGCTTGCCAGGGACAGGTGGCATGGCAGGAGACGGTGATACTTTGCAATGCTTGCGGGGAGACCTATCCCATCATTGACGGTATCCCCTTTATGGTGCACAGAACGGAAAGGCCACAGCCTGTTGATGGCGGGTTCGATGCGATAGCCCAGGTCTATGACAGCACGCTGCCTCCCCACGTCACGGAACACTACTTGAACAAGCGGGTCAAGTTCATCAGCGAGCGCATGCAGAGGGGCATGGTCCTGGATGTCGGCGGAGGCACCGGGGCGCTGGCACAGAGGATGATGGAAGCAGGTTACCAGGTGGTAGGAACCGATGCCTCGCTGGGAATGCTGCGGGTCTACCGGTCCAGGACCTCCTCAGTTCCCGTAGGAGCGCTGGCCCATGCTCTCCCCTTCCGGTCGGAGGCCTTCCAGGGCGTTGTCTGCGTTGCTCTGTTGCACCACATCGCCCAGACGAATTCGGTCAGGGCTTCCCTGGCCGAGATGTACCGGGTCCTCCGCCGTGGCGGCACATTAATAATATGGGACCATAACCCCGCCAACCCCTACTGGCCGGTCCTTATGAAAAAGGTGCCCCAGGACTCCGGCCAGGAAAGGCTCATCCCACTTCTGGAGATATGCCACGGCCTACGCCTGGCAGGGGTCTGTTCTGTGCAGGTTTTCAAGAAGGGCTTTGTTCCCGACTTTGTTCCGCCGGTCCTACTGCCGGTCCTGCAATGGCTCGAAGAGGCCGTGGAGCGTATACCGCTGGTGCGGGGATGGGCCGCCCACAATGTTGTAGTGGTCCACAAGGAATGAAGGCATGACGCCCCGTGTGGAAACCCGCCCGGTCCAGGGCAAAGAACGCCTGGTAACAGTCGCCCTCGTGGGCCTCTTCCTGGTAGCGCTGGCTGTGCGCCTCTACTTGGCGACCGTGCCCGGATATGAGGATGATACTACCCACTTCAAGTGGTGGACCAGGCTCGTAACTCAGGAGGGGCTGTCCCAGGCCTATTCCGGGACGTATCCCCAGACCTACGCAATCTATCCGCCCCTGATGATGTTCTTTCTCAGGGCGGTGGGCCTTCTCTACCAGGGCCTCTTTTCCCCCTCCTTCGCCCTGGATGCTCCGCAGCTAGGGTTTATGATTAAGGGGCTTGGCATCGTCTTCGACCTCCTGACGTGGGTGGCCATCTTCCTCTGGGTCCGGAAATGGAAGGGCCTCAGGGCAGCCTCTCTCGCCGCTCTGGCCCTTGCGCTCAACCCTGCCATCATCTTCGATGTGGCTTATTGGGGACAGCCTGACTCCATCCACTCCTTCTTCCTGCTTCTCTCCATGATTTTTCTTGTTGACCGCAAGCCGGCAGCATCATGGGCGTCTCTGGCGGCCGCCGCCCTCGTGAAACCCCAGGCGTGGGTCTTCCTGCCACTAGTGGCCGCCGTGACCGTCTGGCGGTCCGGGCCGAAGGGGCTGGCGCAGGGTGTAGCCGCTGGAACGGGGGTCTCCCTGGTAGCGGTTGCGCCCTTCTTGTTCCATAACACCCTTCCCCAGCTCATGTCGCTGCCTAATGAAATTTACGGGGCCATGGCCGTCCTTTCCGCGAATGCCCATAACATCTGGTGGCTTTACAGTCCGGGGCCCGGCCTCGTGCCAGACGACGGTACGATAGGTCTGCTGTCTTACCGCAATACGGGCCTCCTTCTCTTAGCGGTCTTTTACGGATTCTCCTTATGGCGGCTGAGGGGCAGACCAGAGCAGTCCCAAATCCTGGCTACTGCCGCCTTTCTGGGTTTCAGCTTCTTTATGTTGCTAACACGGGTCCATGAAAACCACATGTTCATGGTGTTCCCTATCCTGGCCGTCTGCATGGTGGGCGACGCCCGGTGGAGATGGATATACGGCGTGCTCTCCCTGACCTTCCTGGCCAACCTGGCCCTACATGACCCTCCTCTGGCCGCCAGCTTATGGAAGGCCGCCGCCTTGCCGTTCTGGCAACCACTCCAGGTGGCCAACTCCATCGTAAACACCGTCGTCCTCCTGACCTGGACCGTCCTCCTGGCCGTCGGGCCCGGCCGCGAACGGGCAAGTTCGGAAGCATCTGTACCGGCTTCGACCTTAAAGTGAAACTCCCATGGCCTCGGGACTTTCTTCTCTTTACCGCCCACGCCTATGGCTTGAGCAGGAGGGAGGGTATAATACATAAGCTACACGTCTGACGACCAGAGATGAGTTCTTATTCAAAGAATAAAAGGCGGATAGCACAAGCATCGCTCGGGTTCTCAGGGAAGCCCGCCCTAGGCTAAAGCCATGGGCTGAGAAGCCAAAGCCCACTGAAGGGGCTGTACAAGGTGTCCTGGGCGGCCCGCCCTAGGCTAAAGCCATGGGCTGAGGGACCAAAGCCCACTGAAGGGGCTATACAGAAGAAGCGTAAGTTAGGAGAATACATGCCCTATTGGAGGCTATTCTACCATATCGTGTGGGCTACCAAAGACCGGCAGCCCTTGATCAAAAATAGTCTTGCCGCCAAGTTGCACGAACATATCTCCGGCAATGCTACCCAGTTAGGCGCAGTAGTTCATGCGGTTGGTGGAATGGAAGACCATGTCCATATGGCCGTCTCGGTACCGCCAAGTATGGCGCTTTCGGAGTTTATCAGAAAGCTCAAGGGCAGCAGCTCCCATTTCGTCAACCACGAACTGCCAGCCGCGTCCGCATTTGCCTGGCAAGGCGACTACGGTATTATATCCCTTGACAGCAAGCAACTGGACAGAGTGGTCCTGTATATCAAGGAGCAAATGAAATATCATACCGAAAAGACCACCATACCGGCTCTAGAGAGGTTGATTGAGGAAA
>JAUYDP010000375.1 GCA_030691805.1 Dehalococcoidia bacterium
TTTCGGCCCTCCTCCGGGGATAAGGGGCGCCGCCGAGAGGGCCCGCTGGGACCGTCTGCCTGACTCCCAAGCGACAAGGCTGCGGCACTCTCTGGCCTCGGTACTCGGGGTGAGTCCGCCTAATATCGTCGTGGGCAACGGCTCTATAGAGCTGATCCGCTTCCTGGCGCTGGCCTTTTTCGAGCATGGGGATACGGTGGTCGTGGCTGGTCCCACTTTCGGGGAATACGAGACATCCCTGCGTATCGCCGGGGCTACCCCGCTCCTGTTCCAGGTATCGGAGCAAGAGGGCTTTCGGCCTAACCCCGAGGTCCTGGCCGGGCTTCTCAAGTGCCAGGCCAAAGGGATGTTCCTCTGCAACCCCAACAACCCCACCGGCGTTTACCTTTCCCATGATGAAGTAGAAGGGGTCGTTCAGGCGGCTTCGGAAAGCCTGCTCATCCTGGATGAGGCTTATGTGCCATTCGTGGACGGGGCCTGGAACTCGCTAGACCTGCTTGGGAAAGGGAACCTGGTGGTCCTTCGGTCTATGACTAAGGACTTCGCCCTGGGCGGATTGCGCCTGGGCTACGCGGTGGGGCCGGGACCCCTTATGGAGGCTCTCCGAAAGGTCCTTCCGCCCTGGAACGTCAACGCCGTAGCCCAGGAGGCCGGGGTCCTGGCCCTGAAGGACCCGGACTACCCCGCTCGCTGCCTGCCGGCGATCATCGAAGCGCGAGACTACCTTGTTTCGGAGCTGACGAAGCTGGGCCTTCGCCCCTGGCCCTCCCGCACGGATTTCTTCCTGGTCGAGGTTGGTGACGGGGCGGCCGTCCGCCACGCCCTTCTTAGGCAGGGCTGCCTGGTCCGTGACTGCGCCTCCTTCGGGCTGGCCAGATACATCCGGATCTCGGCGCTTACCCTACCGGATTGCCGGAGGCTAATAGAAGCGATGGGGCGGCTTCTGGCGCAAGGGGTGGTTCAACCGTGAGTCTGCGGGCGGTGGTGAAGGTCCCCGGCACCTGCGGCGAGCTGGTGCAGGGCACGCTGGAGGGTATTACATTTCACGTCTCCTGTCCTGTGGACATCTACTCCACGGTAGAGGTGGAGCTAACCGAGGACGATGTACGGCTGGAGAGCCCTCCCGATTCCCCCAAAGCCTTAGCGGCCCTGCGCGCCATGCTGGCGCGGCGGGCCGGAAACGGCATGGGCGGCCGGATGGCGATCAACTCTACGCTACCCCGAAGCAAGGGAATGGCCAGCAGCACCGCGGACGTTGCCGGCGCGATCTACGCGGCGTCCAGGGCTTTGCGGATGGAGATTGCGCCGATGGAGGCGGCCCGCCTGGCATTGATGATAGAGCCCAGCGACGGCTCCCTCTTTCCGAACGTCGTCCTCTTCGATCACTGCGGTGGGAAGATTTGGGAGGACCTGGGCGCCTGTCCTCCCCTGGACCTGGTAGTACTCGATTTCGGCGGCGAAGTGGATACCGTGGCCTTTAACCACCGGGACTTCTCCCAGACGCTGCGGGAGAACGAGCCGCAGGTATCCCAGGCCCTGGCCCTGGTGCGTGAGGGGCTGGCCCAAGGGGACCCGGCCCTCATCGGGCAGGGGGCGACCATGAGCGCCCTGGCCAACCAGCGAATACTCTTCAAGCCCCAGCTTGAGGCGGTGTTGGAGGCCGCTGAGGAGATAGATGCTCTAGGCGTGAATGTGGCCCATAGCGGCACGGTAATCGGGGTCCTCCTGGACCCCAGCCGGCAGCGGGCGCAAGATGTTCGGGAATGGCTGGAGGTTCGTCTGCCGGGCCTCAACTTCGCCCTCTGTTGCCGCATGATCGGCGGCGGCCCCATCCCGGCCGGCTGATGTCCGGCTTCTTCACCGCCCTTCAGTTTCTCACGGTCTTACCGGCGCCGCTGGCCCGGCCCATGGAGCGACCAAAATTCTCAGCGGCCTATTTCCCTCTGATCGGCCTGCTTCTGGGAGCGGTTCTGGTAGGCCTGGATTGGCTCTTCGCCCGTTTCCTGCCGTCGTCTTTGGCCAATGGCGCCCTGATCGTGGCGCTAATCATCCTCACCGGCGGCTTGCATCTAGATGGTTTCATGGACACCTGCGACGCCCTTCCTGGCGCCCAGGTTCCAGCCAGGCGATTGGAGATACTGCGGGACGTACGGGTGGGCAGCTACGGCATTCTGGGAGTCCTCTGCCTCATCATGGCCAAGTATCTGGCCCTTTCAGAGCTGCCAGCCCCTTTGCGCTCCGGGGCGCTGCTGGCCATGCCGGTCCTGGGACGCTGGAGCATGGCGCTGGCCATAACCGCTTTCACCTATGCACGGGCCAGCGGCCTGGGCAAAGATATGAAGGAGAGCAGCACCTGGTTAGGCCTGGCGCTAGCCACGGTCCTGACTCTGGCTGTTGTTGCCCTTTCTCTATGGATAGCCGGTATACTGGCCCTGGTGGGGGCGGGAATACTGACTATCTTAATGGGCTGGCGCTTCACCCGCCGTCTTTCCGGCCTGACGGGCGATACCTACGGGGCCATCAACGAGGTGGTAGAGGTAGCGGTCCTGGTCATGGTCCCGCTGGCGGCCGGCGGGTACCGGGGTCCACTATGAGCCAGGTCATTCTAATACTCGGTGGGGCGCGCAGTGGCAAAAGCACTCAAGCCCAGGCTCTGGCGGACGGCCTCTCCGAAAGAGTGCTCTACGTGGCCCCGGCCATAGCCTTCGATGACGATATGAGGCGTCGTATAGAGGCCCACCGCCTGTCCCGCCCCCAGGCCTGGCGCACCCTGGAGTCTCCCCGGGACCTGGCGACGCCTTTATCCGATGCCATGGATGGGGTGGACGTGGTGTTGCTAGACTGCCTGACCCTCTGGGTCTCCAACGTTCTCATGGAAGACCCGGGTTTCTCCTTCGAGGGCGGAAAAGACTTCGGGCTGCTCCAGGAACGGCTTCTGGAAGAGAGCGAGAAGGTCCTGGCCATGGCCCGGGAGCGCGACATCACCCTTATCGCCGTTTCCAACGAGGTGGGGATGGGGGTGGTCCCGCCATACGCCTCAGGAGGCGTCTTTCGCGACCTGCTGGGCCGGGTCAACCAGCTCTGGGCCGCCCGGGCCGATGAGGTGTATCTCATGGTAGCGGGAGTACCCTTGCGGGTCAAAGCGTGATGGGTGGGGTGCCCCGGCTGGTCCTGGCGGGGGCCTGGAGCGGCGTGGGTAAGACCACGCTGGCCACCGGTCTCATGGCGGCCCTGCGGGCCAGGGGCCTGGCCGTCCAGCCCTTCAAGGTCGGGCCCGATTATATAGACCCCAGCTACCATACCCTGGCCTGCGGCCGCCCTTCCCGCAACATTGATACCTGGATGGTCCCCCCGGAGGCTGCCCTAGAGCTCTTTCATCGGGCCTGCGGTGGCGCCGATATAGCGGTGATCGAGGGGGTCATGGGCCTCTTCGACGGGCACAGCGGCCTGGACGACACCGGCAGCACCGCCCACGTGGCCCGGCTTCTGGACGCGCCGGTAGCGCTAATCCTCGACGTTGGCAAGACCTGCCGCAGCGCGGCGGCCATGGCCCTGGGATATAGCCGGCTGGACCCGCGGGTGCGGGTGGCGGGCGTCATTCTAAACCAGACCGCCAGCCAGAAGCACTTACAATGGACCAGGGAAGCGGTGGAGAGCGAGGCGGGGATCCCCGTCCTGGGGCATCTGCCCAAGGACTCTTCGTTGCACATTCCGGAGAGGCATCTGGGCCTGGTCCCCACCGCCGAGCGGGGCCGGCTGGAGGGTTTTCTGGCCCATCTCCGGAGACTGATAGAAGAGCACCTGGACCTGGAGCGAATCATGGAGATAGCCCGTTCTGCGCCTCCCCTCCCCGATCCGCCCTCGTCCGTCTTCCCGGCGGAGCCATGGCCTACCCGCGCCGTTATCGCCGTGGCCAGGGACGAGGCCTTCAGCTTCTACTACCAGGACAACCTGGACCT
>JAUYDP010000411.1 GCA_030691805.1 Dehalococcoidia bacterium
GACCGGAAGGAGGTCCTCCTGGAAGGACAGCCTATCGAGCTCAAGGGCAAACCCTATGGCCTCTTATGGCTTCTGTACCGCCGAAGTGGGCGGGTGGTGAGCCGCGGGGAGATCAAGAACGAGGTATGGCCCGAGCGTGACCGGGATGACCGGGGCGCCGCGCTGGTGGGGGACGAGGAGGTTGCGACGCTGGTCCACCGCCTCCGTGAGCAGTTGGGCCGGCATGGCCGCCTCGTGCGCAATATTCGCCCCTACGGGTACATGCTGGACACGCCTCCCTGAGCCTGTCATCCTTCTGTGAGCCTCCTGTAATGGTTGCTGGTGGCCGGAAGCAGTAACGTGTAAGCGAACAGTTCAGGCTATACTGGATTGGAGGCAAGAAGATGGGTAACTTCAAAGACTTCTTCGGCAGTAAGTTTGGGGGGCCTGGCAAAGGGCAGGCGACACCGCCGGGCCGCGGCAGCTCCCCTGCCCGCGGGCCAGCGGGCGACCTGGCGGCTGAGGGGGTTACTGGCGCACCCTACAAGAAGGGCGACTTCATCGGCCAGAGGTATGAGGTCCACGGGGTGCTGGGAATAGGAGGCTTCGGGGTGGTGTACCTGGTCTATTCCCACCAGACGGCAGAAGTCTACGCCCTCAAAACCTTCCGGGACGAGTATCTGGCCGATGCCCTGGCCAGGGAGCGCTTCCGCCGCGAGGCCCAGGTCTGGGTGGACCTGGAGCGCCATCCCTACCTGGTCCCGGCATACTTCGTGGATGAGGTTGCCGGGAGACTCTATATCGGCATGGAGTACATCGCTCCTGATGAGCACGGCCTGAACTCCCTGGACGGCTACCTCACGCGGCCGCCGCCGGACCTGGCCCAGAGCCTGCGCTGGGCCGTCCAGTTCTGCTATGGCATGGAGTACGCCTACAGCAGAGGAGTGCGCTGCCACCGGGACATCAAGCCCGCCAACATCCTGATCAGCCAGGACAAGACGGTCAAGGTCGCCGACTTCGGGCTGGCGGGGGTCCTGGGCGCGTCGAGGGCAATATCTGCAATCAACCTGAGCGTGCAGCAGGGCAGCGTCGGGCTATCGTGCCAGACGGTAGACGGGGCCGGCTTTGGCACGCCCACTCACATGCCTCCCGAGCAGTTCACCGACGCCGCCTCCTGCGACGAAAGGAGCGACATCTACGCCTTTGGTATCGTCCTGTATCAGATGGCGGCAGGGGGCCGCCTCCCCTTCCTTGCCCCACTCCCCAGGGGCGGCTCGCGGGAAGAGATGGCGCGTTTCTGGTGGGCCATGCACCGGCTGCACTCCGAGTCCCCGGCGCCCCGTCTGCAGTCGCCACTCTTCCCCATCCTCGAGCGCTGCCTGGAGAAGCAGGCGGGCGCGAGGTATCAGAGCTTCCGGGAGCTGCGGGTGGACCTGGAGCCGCTTCTCCAGCGCCACACCGGCGAGGTGGCAAAGCCTCCGAGGCTGGCGGAATTCGGAGCGCCGCAATGGAGCAACAAGGGCGTCAGCCTTCACAGCTTGGGCCGCTATGACGAGGCCATCCGCTGTTACGACCGGGCCCTGGAGCTCGACCCGCAGTACGCCGCTGCCTGGATCAACAAGGGCAACAGCCTCCACAGCCTGGGCCGCTATGACGAGGCCATCCGCTGTTACGACCGGGCCCTGGAGCTCGACCCGCAGTATGCCGCTGCCTCGAACAACAAGGGCAACAGCCTCCACAGCCTGGGCCGCTATGACGAGGCCATCTGCTGCTGCGACCGGGCCCTGGAGCTCGACCCGCAGGACGCCGCTACCTGGAGCAGCAAGGGCAACAGCCGCCACCGCCTGGCCCGCTATGACGAGGCCATCCGCTGCTACGACCGGGCCCTGGAGCTCGATCCGCAGGACGCCGCTGCCTGGAACAACAAGGGCCTCAGCCTCCACAGCCTGGGCCGGCATGAGGAGGCCATCCGCTGCTGCGACCGGGCCCTGGAGATCAACCCGCAGTACGCCGCTGCCTGGCACAACAGGGGCAACAGCCTCAACAGCCTGGGCTGGCATGACGAGGCCATCCGCTGCTGCGACCGGGCCCTGGAGCTCGACCCGCAGTACGCCGCTGCTTGGTACAACAAGGGCATCGGCCTCAACCGCCTGAGCCGCTATGACGAGGCCATCTGCTGCTACGACCGGGCCCTGGGGCTCGATCCGCAGGACGCCAATGCGTTGTATGCCAAGGCGCTGGTCCAGGAAAAAGTGGGGTGCATGGGGGACGCAGCCAGCTCGTACCAGAAGTTCATTTCGCTGACGCTCGACCCGGATACGCCGCTGTCCGAATACGCGCGGAAGCGGCTGCGGGAGATGGGTGAGCTCGATGGCTAGCTGGGGCCGGCTTCAATACTCGGAGGTGACAGAATGAAAGAACTTTCCATTGGCGCAACCCTAGCCTGGCAGACAGCCGCCGGCGAGGCTGGGGCGGTGAAACACCAGCTCATCGAGAAGGAGCATCTGTTCATAGGCATATGCAGCCTCGAGAAGTGGCTCAAGCTTGAGGGGGCCGGCCTCCAGGCAGGAGGGCGCGAGGTGTTGCAGGCCGAGCACGACGCCGTGGAGGATGTGCTGCGGGCTTTCGATCTCGACTCGACGTGGCTGCGCCGCCGGGTCCGGGAAAGCCTCGGCAAAGGCGGCTACCAGCACACCGAGAAGGTTGTGCACCGCAGTGATGCGTGCAAGCAGGTCTTCAGCCGTGCTGGTGAGCTCGCGGTGGGAGAGATATCCTGCCTCCAGCTTCTGGCCGCCCTGATGGAGGAGCCGGGTAGCGTTATCAGCCGCGTGCTTGGCGAGGCGAGCGTCAAGCCTGATGACTTGCGGGCGCGGGCCATCGCCGCTGCGGCAGGGAGACACGGGGCCCTCCACGAGCCGGTGGAGGTCCACCAGGGCCAGCAGCGGGCGGCCCAGGGGGGCACCCACTCTCTGGACCGGTATGGCCGGGACCTTACCCACGAGGCCCGGGAGGGCCGCCTCGGCCCCTTCGTCGGCCGGCGCAGCGAGCTCCTTCAGGTCATCCAGACCCTGGCCCGACGCTCCAAGAACAACCCCGTGCTGGTGGGAGAGGCCGGCGTGGGCAAGACCGCCGTCGTGGAGGCCCTGGCGGTCCGGGTCGCTGAGGGCAAGGATGCGCCCGTCCTGGCCGGCAAGCGGATCATCGAGCTGAACATGGGTGCCCTGGTGGGAGGGACGAAATACCTGGGGGAGTTCGTAGAGCGGCTGACGCGCATCATCGAGGAGGCCCGTACGCACCCTGAGGTGGTCCTCTTCATTGATGAGATACATAACATCGTGGGGGCCGGCCGCGCCGAGGGTAGCATGGACGCGGCCAACATCCTTAAGCCCGCCCTCTCCCGGGGAGACCTGCGGTGCATCGGGGCGACGACCATCGCCGAGTACCGCCGCTACATCGAATCAGACGCCGCCCTGGAGCGGCGCTTTGAAAGGGTCATCGTCAATGAGCCGACGCGTGAAGAAGCCCTTGACATACTGCGGGGCATCCGAGGGAAGCTGGAGGAGCATCACCAGGCCCGGATTGACGACCGGGCCCTGGAGGCGGCCGTTGACCTTTCCATACGCTTCGATGGGGACCATCAGTTGCCCGACAAGGCCATTGACTTGGTGGACAAGGCGGGGGCTCGAACTCGAATACCTTTATTGAGCATGAAGGCGGACATGGTAGGGGGTGAGGTGGAGATGGAGGATCCGGGCGGTGGCGCCACGAGCGGCACAGGAGTTACAGAGCTAACGGTGGCCCAGGTGCTATCGGAGAAGGTCGGGGTCCCCCTGGAGATTATCACGGGGCCATCTGGAGGAGATGGGGCAGTCCCGGCTCCTCGATCTGGAGCCGTTCCTGAAGGGACGGGTGATCGGGCAGGATGAAGCGATAAAGCGCGTATGCCAGCGGCTTCTCATGGCCCACGCCGGCCTGGGTAAGAGGCGCGGTCCCCTGGCAGTCCTCCTGTTTCTTGGGCCGACCGGGGTAGGGAAGACGGAGCTGGCCAGGTCCCTGGCCCTGTTTCTCTTCGGAAGCGAGTTGGAGATGATACGGCTCGATATGTAGGAGTATAATGGAAGAGCACAGCGTGGCCAAGCTTGTCGGGTCGCCGCTGGGATATGTTGGACACCAGGAGGAGGGGCAACTGACCGGGAAGCTGCGGACGAGACCTACTCCATCGTCCTGCTCGACGAGGTGTAGAAGGCCCATGCCCGGGTCTTTGACCTGTTTCTGCAGGTCTTCGACGAGGGCCGCCTTACCGATTCGAAGGGCCGGACTGCGGATGCCAGGAACACCGTCGTCGTCATGACATCCAATATAGCCTCCGACAAGCAGATGGGGTTCCGCTACCAGGACACGGAGGAGGCCAAGACGGCCATGCTGCACGAGCTCCGGAAGCGGTTTCGCGCCGAGTTCATCAATCGCATAGATGAGCAGGTCGTCTTCCGGACACTGGCCGAGGCGGACGTCAGGAGCATCCTCCGGCCCATGCTGGACCAGATCTGCGATGATCTCCGGGAGCAGCACAAGGTCACGCTCCAGGTAGGGGAAGAGGCCGAGGGCGTCCTCGCTCGTGCCGGCTACAGCGCTGACTACGGCGTGAGGGAGCTTCGCCGCACGGTCGAGCGGCTGATCCAGGTCCCCTTGAGTGGGCTAATCCTCGGGGGGAAGCTGAAGCGGTACAGCGTCTGGCAGGTTGTTTGCGGCGCTGAGGGGCTATCCATCCTCCCGGCAGGTGGTGAGACGCTGTAGGAACCAGCCATACACTTGCAGCCGGAGGTGAAAGGCGACCCCTGTCGCCGCGGCATCAGCGTAGGCACGAACCGCCCCGAATTTTATATATGTCTGCCATGAAAATGATCCCGCGAGCAACGCCGTCCTCATGCCCCAGTGCTTCAGCCTGGGGTAGAGAACCCACCCCAGGCTGAAGCACTGGGGCATACTGAGCCGGTTTTCATCATCGGTGGCGCCCCGACTGGGGTATGCGAGGCTGCCATGAAAGTACTTCCGGGCGGACCGGCTCCTGGGGGCGCCGGCGTCTCGCTGGCCCCCCGAACAAGCCGGCTGGAAGCCAGCGCTCCCAAGTAGCCACTTTCATTGTCGGCGGTAGCCCGGTGGGGCGTGGGGACTGCGGAGAAAGCGAAGTGACGGGGGTGCGCCAAATTCCCAACGGATAGGCAGTTGCCTAGACGCAAACCATCTCCTAAGGACAATGTGGCTAGGGTGGGACCAAACGGATGCAATGGATGCGGACAAGGGCCATCACTTTGGCCTGCACAGTATGGACCTTCTACATCCGTTATCCGTTGGGAATCTGGCATCCCCCAAGACCCAGCCCATCCGTTGTGAAGCTGGCACCCCCAAGACCCGTCTGCTCAGATCGCGCACCGATGGTTTATGAAATTCGGGGTGTTTCATGCCTACATGGTTTCCTCCTCGGCGTCTCTTTCTTGCAACGGCAAACAGAAGACTACCGAAGCACTACCGAAGCACCATCAAGCACTATCAAGCACAACAAAGCACGGGCGGGGCTACGCGACCGGCGCCTTGGCCATCTCTTCCGCAACCGCCAGGATGGCCTTGACTATCTTGACGTAGCCGGTGCAACGGCACAGGTTGCCGGCGATGGCCTCCCGCACCTCCCATTCGGTGGGACGGGGGTTTTCCTCTAGCAGGGACTTGGCGGAGAGGATCATGCCGGGGGTGCAGTAGCCGCACTGTATAGCGCCGTGCTCGATGAATGCCTCCTGCACGGGGTGCAGCTTGCCTCCCTGGGCTACCCCCTCGATGGTGAGAATGCTCTTGCCATTCGCGCTTACCGCTAATATCAGGCAGGCGTTGACCGTCTTGCCATCCAGGACCACGGTACAGGCGCCACAATCGCCGGTCTCGCATCCCTTCTTGGTTCCCGTAAGCTCCAGGTCGTCCCGCAGCACGTCCAGAAGGCTGCGGTTTGGCTCAATTGCTACCTCGTATTCCTCGCCGTTGACCGTTAGCTTGATCAGATGCTTCACCGGTTCACCTCCCGCCCGCCGCTAGCTCGGCAGCCTGGAGGGCCGCCCGCCTGACAAAGACCTTAACAATCTCACGCCTGTGCTCCGCAGAGCAACGGATATCCGATATGGGGCTGCATTCCTGCGAGGCAATCTCGCCGGCCTCTCTGAGGATAGCCTCTTCCAGCTTCTTACCCCGCAGGTGGTCCTCGGCCCGGCGGGCACGCATCGGCGTCGGCGCCACCGCTCCCAGGCCAATACGTATGTCCCGGCACTTATCGCCACCGTCTAGCTCTACCACCACTCCGGTCCCCACGAAGGCAATATCCATGGCCTTTCTAATGCTGTGCTTCAAATAGACCCCCGCGCTCTTGGGTGGTGGCGGCGGGACCTGCAATTCGGTAAGGATCTCTCCGGCCTTGAGCACCGTCTGGCCCGGACCGGTGAAGAATTCGTCTAGGGGGACCGTGCGATCGCCCTTCGGCCCCGTGATTTTAGCCTTTGCTCCCAGGGCCAGCAAGGGCGACGCCATCTCGGCCGAAGGGGCCGCGTGGCAGAGGTTTCCTCCTATGGTAGCCAGGTTCCGCACCTGGACCGAGCCCAGATGATGGGCGGCCTGGGCCAGGATTCCGTATCGCTCCTTTATTAATGGCGAGGTCTCGATGGACCGGATAGTGGCCAGGGCGCCCATCCGCAGGCCGCTGGCATCTTCGGTGATGTAATCAAGGTCTTTGATGGCCTTGAGGTTCACCACGTACTTGGGGGCTAGCTCCCTGTACCTCATCTGTACTACCATATCCGTGCCCCCGGCTATGGCCAGGGCCTCCCCTCCGTACCGGTCCAGGAGCGACACCGCTTCCTCAACCGAACCTGCCTCCAGATATTCAAATCGAACCATGGCGAACCTCCGTTTATTGGCGGAATTGCGGCTGATTATAACAAGCCTCGTGCCTTTGTGCAACAAGCGTTTAGCGTGGAAGGGTGTCCGTCAAAGTTTTGAGCAATGTCTGTGTGCACGAGAGGTCTATCCCCACTCAAAAGAATCTGACGCACACCCGACCCAGAGAATTTTATTGATTTCCAATTTTGGTTTATGCTATACTGCATCGGACCCCGAGACCCCCCTGAGGGAGGAGCAAGATCGGCGCGTGGCGACTTATTGGAATAGGCTGGGTCTTTGTAACTTGTATCGTTGGTGGATTGGCATTAGGGATCTGGTTGGATAGCCTGACCGGTCTCAGCCCTCTAGCTACCCTCGTTGGGCTTTTCACCGGCATTGGAGCAGGTTTTGTAGGACTATTTCGTATGATAGCCTCTGTCTATGAGGAAGACCATAAAATGGGGAAGCACTAATGAAGCCCAAGACCTTAGTAATCCTGGTCGGAATCCTTGTCCTCGTAGCGCTGGGGATGCAATTCCCCACGCCTAAGCCTGAAATATCCTTACAGGCTGAGACTGTCGGACTGGTCTTGGGTTTTCCAGTCAGCAACGCCCTTATAGCCACCTGGATTACCATGGCTATCCTTATCCTGATTGCCTTGAGGATCAGGGGAAGGACGGGTGATGTCCCCTCGGGCCTTCAGAACTTAATCGAATTCGCGCTGGAGTGGATTTTCAGCCTTTGCCAGAACGTGGCCGGGAAGAACGCCCGGCGCTTCTTCCCCCTGGTTGCCACCATTTTCCTCTTCGTAATCCTGAACAACTGGATGGGCCTGCTGCCGGGCTACGGGACCATCGGCCTGGTCAAGGAGCCGGGGAAGCAGGGCCACTCCTATTCCTTCAACGAGGTCCAGTTAGGGCCGCTCAAATTGGGCTTGCTGATGCCACCGACCGGGCAGGCCGAGGCCAAGACCGAACAGGGGGCAAAAGAAACGGCCAAGGCCGACCATGAGACCCTTCCTGGACAGATAACCGGGTCTTTCGTTCCTTTCTTTCGAGGCGCCAGCACGACCCTTACCACTACCATAGCCCTGGCGCTGGTAGCGGTCGCCATGATAGAGTGGTTCGGCATCACATCTCTGGGATTCTTCCCCTATATCAGCCGGTTCATAAACGTGCGCCGGCTGCGTAAAGGTAACTTCATGGGGATTATAGACGCCTTCGTCGGCCTGCTGGAAGGCGTGGCGGAAGGCGCACGGATTATTAGCTTCGGATTCCGCCTCTTTGGCAATATGTTCGCCGGCGAAGTGCTGCTCCTCATCATCCCTTTCCTTATGGCTTGGGTAGTGCCGCTACTATTCTATGGACTTGAGCTATTCGTCGGGGCCATCCAGGCCCTGGTCTTCGCCCTCTTGACGCTGGTATTTGCCACGATGGCCGCTACCAGCCATTCGGAAAGCCACGAAGCGCAACACTAGGGAATCGTGCCCTAGTCGAAGTTAGAACAAAGCTTAAAAAGGAGGATATATCTATGGAAGCTGAAGGGGTCCGCCTCCTAGCGGCGGGAATTGCCATTGGCCTTGGGGCCATCGGTCCTGGCATTGGTATTGGCCTTCTAGGTGGTCGGGCCATGGAGGCCCTGGGAAGGAACCCAGAAGCGGCTCCTGTAATCCAGAGCAACATGATCCTGGGCATCGCTCTGGCGGAAGCCATCGCCATCTATGCACTGGTAGTAGCGCTCATTATTAAATTCGTCTAGCCAGCACTGGCGCAGGAGCATTCCAACGCCACAGGATTAGGAGGAAGCCTTGGAAGCCGCCGAGGCATTAGGAATAAACGTACCGGGCTTAGTAGCCCAGATAATTAACTTCTCGTTGCTCATGGTGCTTCTCACGGCGCTCTTGTACAAGCCGGTGCTGAAGATGCTGGACGAGAGGGCTACCCGCATCCGGGAGAGCCTGGAGAAGGCCGAAGAAGTCAAGCGTGAGGCGGAGCGCACTGAGCAGCAATTCCAGGCCCGCATCCAGGAGTCCCGCCAGGAAGGGCAGGCAATCTTAGCTCAGGCCACCAAGTCGGGAGAGCGACTGGTCGAAGAGGCCCGCCAGAGGGCGCGCGAGGAGGGTGAGTCCCTCCTGACCCGTGCTCGCACCGAGATCGAGATGGAACGGGACCGGGCCATCACCGAGCTACAGCAGAGATTCGCCGACCTTACCGTCCTGGCAGCCAGCCGGGTGATCGGCCAGTCTCTTGATAAGGAATCCCATGTCCGCCTGATCGAACAGGTCCTGGAAGAGGGCCGCGGCCTGCGGAATAACTAATGTTAAGCCAGACTGGATATCGTAGATGTCATTGCTACGCTCGCAGTGCTCCAACATGTCATTCTGAGACGGAGCGGGGTCTATGACTAGGTTCGTGAATTTAATCGTAGCGAAGGCGAAGAATCTCACCTGTTCCGAAGTACTAGGCATTGGGGGGAGACAAGATTCTTCGCTGCGCTCAGAATGACATGTACCGATGAATGGCATGGCGCTCAGAATGACACGACGCGCCAGTGCAATTCGTCATTGTTACGCTCGCAGTGCTCCAACATGTCTTTCTGAGACGGAGCGGGGTCTATGACTAGGTTCGTGAATTTAATCGTAGCGAAGGCGAAGAATCTCACCTGTTCCGAAGTATCATGCCATGTAAGGAGACGAGATTCTTCGCTGCGCTCAGAATGACCTGGTGCT
>JAUYDP010000116.1 GCA_030691805.1 Dehalococcoidia bacterium
CAGGAGGAATACTGGCGCTAATCGGGGCCTTCATCCTCACCAGCGAGGTTGCAGGGTTGGGTGACCTTCACCTCTGGTGGCCGGCCATCCTGATACTCCTGGGGCTCTGGGTGCTCCTCAGCCGGGTGCAGGCATCGCGAAGGGGAGGCTAGCCTTGGAGCGGAGGCTGTTCCGTAACAGAGACGAGCGGGTCGTCTTCGGCGTCTGTGGCGGCCTTGCATACTACCTGAACCTGGACCCCACGCTGGTACGGGTCCTCTTTATCCTGACGGCAGTGTTCACGTCAGGCGCGGTGGTGCTTGGCTATATCGTGCTGGCAATTATTATGCCCGAGCCGGAAAAGACTGGTCCCATCACCGGTGAAGTAATACGGGGAAACCTGGATGACCTGGAAAGGCGAACGCGAGAGTTGGGAGACGACCTGAGACATACCTTCCAGAGAAGGCCTCCAGGCGAAGTACAGGAGACCCATCCGGGTTATGCACGCCGGGGAGATCCTTGGGTAGTCGGCCTTGTGCTGGTTGTCGCTGGTATCATCTTCCTGATGGAGAACCTCTGGCGCGTCTCCTGGTTACGGTTCGGGCAGCTATGGCCCTTATTAATAATCGTAGTAGGCATAGCGCTATTGCTTAGACGAAGGGAGCGGTGAACATGGCTACTGAACCGGGACGGCCGCGGAACCGGGGAGTCCCCGTGCTTGGACCGGCCATCTTGATTGCGGTCGGGATTATCTTCTTTTTGAATAACTTTGAAATAGTGCCCTGGGGGGTATGGGGGTCCCTGTGGCGTTTCTGGCCCATATTACTCATCCTATTCGGAATAAACATTATTTTAGGGCGGACAAAAGCCGGATGGGGCATCTCCGTGATAGTGGCGGTTGCGCTAGTAGTGTTTATTGTGGGGGTGGCAGTGGGCGCCTCACAGGCCGGCTGGATCCCCGCCATAAGCATGGAGTCTACCGGCGAAACTCGGGCCGGATCGGTTAACAAGGAGCTTTCCAGTATCCAGGAAGCGCGAGCGAACATTGAATTTGGCGCCGGGCGCCTTTCCCTGGACGCCCTACCCGCCTCTTCGGATAGGCTGGTGGTGGTGGACTACCGGGCTGGGACCCTCGGCCGCGCCCCCAGGCTAAGGCTACAGGAACAAGACCGAGTGGGAGTACTGCGCATAACCGGGGACGAGGAAGTCCGCTTCGGCCGGACCACCGAGCCCGACCTGTGGGACGTTCACCTAAGCCGGAGCATCCCCGTTGAACTAACGGTGCGTATAGGAGCTGCGGAAGGAAACCTCGATCTGACCGATCTCAAGGTCCAAACCCTTAATCTTGACATCGGAGCCAGCAGCGCGATGGTGCGTTTTCCTACCGCTGCGGGGTCCACTCGCGCCTTTATCAACGCGGGAGCCGCAAGCCTTACCCTAGAGATACCAACCAGCGTGGGCGCCCGCATCGTCTCCGAGTCCGGGCTAGCGACGGTTGATTCCTCACCCCGCTTCTCCCGTTCGGGCAATATCTACACCAGCGAGAACTACCAGGCTGCCTCCAACCGGCTGGACATAGAGCTAAAGGCTGGGGTGTCCAGCGTCAATATCAAATAACCTGCGCCTTGAATCCGATTCCCCTCTACGATAGAATCTAGGTGTATGGCCATAAAGATCGGGCCTTGAGACCGCTTGCCTGGAGCCAGCCTGAGCAGAACCGGCGGCTGCTCGAGCCACTAGTTGTGACCGCTGGTGTTTTGGTCGCCGTGGGAGGCGGGCTGGCTACAGCCCTCATCCATCCAGTGGCCGGCGTAGCCGCCCTGATAGGCGTACTGGTCGCGGTTGGGATCCTGGTCAATACGCAACTGGGGCTGATGTCATTCGTCCTGGTGGCCACTCTGTTGCCTTTCGCCGTTGTCCCCGTTCCGCTGCTAGGAAATCTTAAGCCCACCCTTCTGGATGCTGCCCTTACGGGCCTGCTGCTGGCCTGGGTCTTCCGGTTCCTGGGAAAACCGGCCTCGAGCCTGGTGCGCACGCCCCTTGACCCCTTGGTGCTGATCTTCATCGGCCTGGCCTTCACCTCCTTCACCATAGGTGTCTTCTCTGTAACGGCAGAAGCCGCCCGCTTCTTCCTAAAGACTATCAACAGCATCCTCTTCTTCTTTTCTGTCACCAACTGTCTTAGGCAGTCGAGACAGGTCACCAGTATCGTCCGGCTTCTGGTTGCCGCCGGATTTCTGGCATCTTTGGTCGCGCTGGCTCTTTACGTTATGGATGCGGGCACCGCTAACCGCATCCTCAATTATCTGACGACCCTGGGCTATCCTTCTGGGATGGTCTTGCGGTATATCGCCAGCACCGACACTTTGCGGGCAATCGGCACCAGCATTGACCCAAACGTCCTTGGAGGTACGCTGGTCTTGCTCATTCCCGTGGCGCTGGGACAGCTCTTCGGTGAGACGCCCGTTTTCAAGCGGTGGAAGATGGCCGTTATAGTGGCGGCCATGGGCCTGACCATGGCCTTGACTTTTAGCAGAGGGTCATGGCTGGGAGTAGGGGCAGCAGCTCTCTTCCTATCGGGGCTTAAGTACCGGACGCTCCTGGTGCTCCTGATCATCTTCGGCGCCGCCCTCTATATCCTGCCGGTTGGTGACGTTCTAGTGGAGCGTCTGGAGTCGGGAATCCAGTTGAAAGACCAGGCGGCGGCTATGCGCCTGGGTGAGTATAAAGATGCCCTCCGGCTAATCTCCCTCTACCCGTGGTTTGGTGTTGGCTTCGGCCTGGCTCCCAGCATTGACCTTTACGTGGCCGCTTCAAGCATCTATCTGCTCATGGCCGAGCAGATGGGCCTCGTGGGGTTGGCCGGTTTTCTAGTTATCATGATCGTCCTATTCACCTACGCCCTCAGGTCACTTCCCAAGATCTCCGACCCATCCCTTCGCACCATCCAGACAGGGGCGCTGTCCGGGGTACTTGGTGCATTAACGGCTGGCCTCTTCGACCACTATTTCTTCAATTTCAACTTCCCACACACGGTTGCTCTATTCTGGTTCATGGTGGGTCTGGTTATTGTTGCCACGCGGCTGGGCGTAAGTGCCACAGCATCTTCGGTGGGGTCATCAGTCTCCAGCCCCGTCGGTGACCCGGCTCTGGCCCTCGACTGGAAGAGCGCCCCTAAATCATCTTGAAAGGAACTTTCGACCATGAAGGTCCATGAATACCAGGCCAAGCAGATCTTGGGACACTTCGGCGTTCCCGTGCCCAGGGGTGGCCTGGCCGAGACAGCCGCGGAGGCCGCTAAGGTAGCGGCCGAGATCGGCGGGACAGTGGCGGTAAAGGCCCAGGTCCATGCTGGAGGGCGAGGCAAGGCTGGAGGCATAAAACTTGCCGCTGGTCCCGTCGAGGCCGAAAAGATAGCCAGCCAAATGCTGGGGATGCGACTGGTCACCCACCAGACCGGGCCGCAAGGCGTGCTGGTGCGAAAGCTCCTGATAGAGGAGGCGACCCTCATCGAGCGGGAACTCTACCTGGGGATAGTTATAGACCGGCAGGCCGAGATGCCCGTGGTGATGGCCAGCGAAGCAGGCGGAATGGACATCGAAGAGGTGGCCGCCGGGAGCCCTGAGAAGATTCTCAGGGCCTACGTAGACCCAGCTACCGGATTCCAGCCCTTCATGGGACGGCGTCTTTCCTTTGGCCTGGGCCTGGACGCCGCCCATGTCAAGCTCGCCGGAGAGATCATGGCCTCACTCTACCGGGTCTTTATGGACAAGGACTGCTCCCTGGCAGAAATAAATCCCCTGGCGGTAACCGGCGACGGACGGCTGTTGGCTCTGGACGCCAAGCTGAACTTCGACGACAACGCCCTCTACCGGCATCCAGAGATTATCGAGATGCGGGACACCTCAGAGGAGGCGCCTTTGGAGGTGGAAGCCTCCCGACACGGTATAAGCTACGTAAAGCTGGATGGGAACATCGGATGCATGGTAAATGGGGCCGGCCTGGCTATGGCCACCATGGACGTCATTAAGCTGGCGGGCGGGGAACCGGCCAACTTCCTGGACGTGGGCGGCGGCGCCAGCGCCGCCCAGGTGAGCAATGCGTTGCGCCTTCTCCTGGCCGACACACAAGTCAGGGCTGTCCTTATCAACATCTTTGGAGGCATTACCCGCTGCGACGTCGTGGCCCAGGGCATCCTTGAAGCGGCTAAGGGATTGAAGATAGACGTGCCCGTGGTCATCCGTCTGGCCGGCACGCGATTAAAAGAGGGAATGGAGTTGCTTTCGACCTCGGGCCTACCCTTCACGCTGGCCACCGACCTCTCCGACGGCGCACGTAAGGCCGTGG
>JAUYDP010000255.1 GCA_030691805.1 Dehalococcoidia bacterium
ACCAGCGGTCTTCGATCCGGAAGAGTCCATGAGGCCTGGCGCCCCCATAATCCATGAGGGCGTGAAGAACAACATCAGCGCCAGTCTGGTCAAGAACTTTGGGGATATAGACCTGGGCTTCAAGGAGTCCGCTGTAGTCAGAGAGGACCGGTTCCGGACACAGCCCAATAACCATGCTCCTATCGAGCCTCACGGCTGTATCTCCATCTGGCACCCCGAGAACAAGGTAACCATCTGGTGCTCAACCCAGATACCCTTCTTCCTACGGCGTAATTTGTCTAAAGTCGTCGGACTGGAGGAGCGAGACGTGCGGGTAATCAAGACCATCGTCGGAGGCGGCTTCGGCGGGAAAATCGATATGTTTGCCTCGGACGTGTGTTCAACTCTCCTTTCGAAAATGACCTGCCGTCCGGTCAAGATCGTTATCAACCGGGAAGAGGTCTTCCTCTCTACGCGCCAGCGACACCCCATGATCATTACAGTCAAGACGGGCGCCAAGAAGGATGGCAGCTTAACGGCCCAGCACTTCAGGCTCATCGCCGATGGCGGTGGTTACAACTCCACCGCCCCCTTAGTCGTAACCCTCTCCGGTTACTTCCTGATGATACCGTACATGCTTAAGAACCTGCGGTACGAGGGTGCTCATGTCTACACTAACAAGCCAGTCGGCGGCGCCATGAGGGGCCACGGAATCCCTCAAGCCCGCTTTGCGGTGGAATCACACCTGGATAATCTGGCGAGGGACTTGGGGATAGACCCCCTGGACCTTAGAATGAAGAACGCAATCTACGTAGGCTACAAGCACCCCGCGCAATACCGGATTAATACCTGCGGTTTTAAGGATGCCCTGACTGCGGTTGCGAGGGATATAAAGTGGAAAGAGAAGAAGGGCACCGGAGTCGGCATTGCTGGCTCGGCGTTCCCCTGCGGCGTCAATAACATGAGCCATATCGGCGCAGGAGGCCTCGTTGAGATCAACATTGACGGAGGTGTGAATATACTTACCGGCGCCTCTGACATAGGGCAAGGCACTGAGACGGTGCTGGCCATGATCGCCGCTGAGGAACTGGGCGTAAAGTACGAGCACGTAAGAGTGACCGCCGCAGACACCGGCGTGACCCCGCTGGATGCCGGTACCTTCGGTAGCGGGGTTACCTTCCGGGCAGGTAACGCGATGCGCGCCGCTGCAGAGGATGCCCGCCGCCAGCTTCAGGAGGTCGTCGCCGACAAGCTGGAGGCCAACCCCGATGACCTGGTTTTCCGGGACGACCGAGTCTTCGTCAAGGGCAGCCCGGAAAAGGGGATATCTTTTTTGGAAGCAATAAAGTATTATCGCTACCTGGATAAACCCATGCCGATCGTGGGCAGGGGCTTCTATATGCCGGATGCTGCCGAACCAACCACCCTATTGAAGCAAGACGGCAACTTCTCAGTAGCCTACACCTTCATGGCCCAAGCGGCGGAGGTAACTGTAGATAAGGAGACCGGACAGGTCCAACTGGAGACTATTGCCACTGCTCACGACTGTGGATTCATGCTGAACCCTATGTCGGTAGAAGGACAGTTGGAAGGGTCCGTGGCTGGGGGCATCGGCATGGCCTTCTATGAGGACCAACCCCACGTGGACGGAGAATATCTGAACCCCAACTTCCTGGACTACAAGCTGCCTACGCCTTTTGAAATGCCCAACAAGATATTCTCTGTTCCCATAGAGACCTTCGAGCCTCTAGGTCCTTTTGGAGCCAAGGAGTCGGGAGAGGGCAACCAGGTTGCCACTGCCCCCGCTATCTCCAATGCGGTCTTTGATGCCGTGGGAGTTCAAATCAAGGAATTACCCCTTACCCCTGAGAGGGTGCTTAAAGCTTTGGATCAAAAGAAAGGAGGAACTGGATAGATGAAGCTGCCCAGGATAGACTATCTAGAGGCCAAGACCTTGCCGGAGGCGTGCGCCCTTCTGGCCCAGGGCGATGTCCTTGCTTGTGCGGGGGGAACGGACCTGGTCCCTTCCATGAAGCACCGGGTCAAGGCGCCCCGGGCTGTGGTGAACCTGAAGGCCATCGGTGGCTTGGACTACATTACTTACTCGGAGAAGGATGGGCTGAGGATAGGGGCATTGGCCACCCTGCGTGACCTTCAGAACAATAAAAGCGTTCAGCAGAAGTACCCGGCTCTGGTGCAGTCGGCGGCAATGGTCGGGACCATCCAACTACAGAACATGGGGACGGTGGCGGGGAACCTCTGTCTGGACACCCGCTGCTACTACTACAACCAGTCTTCCTTCTGGCGCTCTGCCCGGCCGGCCTGCTACAAGGCTGGGGGAGAGGTCTGCCACGTAGTGAAGAGGAGCGACCACTGTTGGGCCTGTTACTCGGGTGATACGGCTCCGGCCTTCATGGTATTGGGGGCCAAAGTGAAGGTAGTGGGGAGCAAGGGGGAGCGGGTTATAGCTCTCAAGCAGCTCTACTCTGGGGACGGGCAGAAGCCCATTGCGCTGGCAGCCGACGAACTGGTGGCGGAGATTCAGGTGCCGGCCAGGGCGGCTGGCTCCGGTTCCGGGTACACCAAGCTGCGGATTCGGAAGGCTATAGACTTCCCGCTCATGGGGGCGGCAGTCTGGATGCAGTTGGAAGGTAAGGCTGGTGTCGTGAAGGACATCCGGGTGGCGCTAACGGCAGCGGATTCTGCGCCTATCGAGGTGCCGGGGGCCGCCAAGAGCATACAGGGGAAGCCGTATTCGGAAGAGAACCTGGCGGAGGTCATGGAGGCGTCTTACAAGAAGGCCAGGCCGGTGGACTGCGTCATCGGCGGGTCGCCCCCGTACCGTAAGAAGATGGCACGGGTCTTTGTTAAGCGAGCGGCTAATCTGGCGTACCAGCAGGCCCAGGCCAAATAGCTATTTCCTTAGGAAAAGGGGGTTCTAGGGTACGACCCCACTTAACCGTGATCGCTTCCAGCGGGGCTGGAAAGCCCCGCCTATCCGGGTCCCTTGCCTTCGTGTTGTTGGATAGCAGGCCCTTTCCAGGGCCGGTCGGCGCCGCGGATCACGGTTGGATGCAGTGGTACCGGTTCTAGGAACCCCGCCATAAAAGGCGGAAGGGGATAATACTCTCCTTCCGCCCTAGCCGGAAGGAACAGAGCGGCAATGGACTACGCTGTACTGGGGAAACGGACTCCCAAGATTGATGGGGTAGCCAAAGCAACAGGGTCCGCCAGGTTCTCTAGAGATATGATCCTGCCGAGGATGCTCTACGGGTGGATCCTGCGGAGCCCGTATGCCCATGCTCGGATTCTAAATATTGATACTAGCAGAGCAGCGGCGCTACCTGGCGTTAAAGCCGTAATCACGGGCAGGGACACCGCTGGGGTTAAATTCGGGGTCTTTAGGGAGACCAGGGACCAGTATGCCTTGCCGATAGACATTGTACGCTACATCGGTGACGAGGTGGCAGCGGTGGCGGCGGTTGATGAGGACGCAGCACAGGAAGCCCTCGAGCTTATCAACGTAGATTACGAGGTACTTCCGGCGGTCTTTGACCCACTAGAAGCAATGCGACTTGGCGCCCCGCTAGTGCACGAAGGTGTTGACCGCAATATTAGCGCCCACGTCCTGATCCAGTTTGGAGACATCGAGGAGGGCTTTAGAGAGGCCGATCACGTCCGAGAGGACCACTTCGAAACGGCCAATATTTCTCACAGCACTATGGAGCCCTATGCCGCTACAGCTAGCTATGATCCTTCAGGTTACCTGGACGTCTGGGTGCCTAACCAAGGACCCTTCATGCGCCGGAGGGCGCTATCTAACACCCTTAAGCTTCCCCTGGACAATGTCCGGATACATAAAGTGCATATCGGGGGTGCCTTCGGTGGCCGTTCCGAGATGATGTCTTGCGAGTTTTGCGCTTCTTTGCTCTCGATGAAAACGGGCCGGCCTGTGCAGATCGCCTATACCAGGGAGGAGACTTTTACCTGTACACGACAGAAACACCCCTTTATAGTTGACATAAAAACCGGAATGAAGTGGGACGGAACTCTCACAGCCCGCCAGTACCGGGTGATAGCAGATGGCGGGGCCTACCTTAACACCGGCCCCATCACTATTTCCGACTCCTTCGCCATAGCCCTGGCATCATACCGCTTTGCTCATGTGAGATACGAAGCGTCTCGAATTTACACCAACAAGGGCGTCCGCGGCGCGATGAAGGGCCAGGGCAGCCAGCAACTACGGTTTGCCGAAGACTCCCAACTTGACATGATGGCCAACGACCTGGGCCTCGACCCGATAGAAATCCGGCTCAAGAACGCTGTAGAGCCTAATGAGATGCTGCTAAATAAGTCCCGGGTCACGAGTTGCGGGTTAAAGGAGACCATCAGAGAGAGCGCTGCCGCCATGAAATGGGAAAAGCCATCACAAAAAACGACCCGTGACGGACGAGGCAAAGGAGCGGGCATCTCGGCCATGATAAGCGGCTTCAGCATGGGAATCCGCACCTCCTCCTCTTCCTTCATCAAATTCAACGAAGATGGCCAGATAACGCTGTTGAGCGGCACCGTGGACAACGGCCAGGGAAATGAGACGATGGTGGCGATAATAGCCGCCGAGGAGCTGGGAATTCCGGTGGAAGACATACGGGTTGTCAACGCCGATACTACTCTGACGCCCCAGGACCCCGGCAGCTACAGCATGGCCGCCACATTCGTTTCCGGCAACGCCGCGCGGTTGGCGGCGGCCGATGCCAAGCGGCAATTGCTGGAGATTGCCGCAGAGAAACTGGAGGCAAACCCAGCCGACCTGGACATCCGGGACAAAAGGATCTTCGTCAAGGGTAGTCCGGGGAAAGGTATTGGATTGAAAGACGTAGTCTGGGCTGGATTAGCTTCCGGGCGCCCTGTCCTGGGAAAGGGGCACTACCAACCGGACCTGGCATTTATGGATACCGTCCACGGCAAGATCGAGGGACAGGTAACCGGTGCCTATACCTTTGGGGCCACGGTGGCAGAAGTCGAGGTAGACCGAGAGACCGGCCGGGTTGATGTCACCAAAGTGGCTGCCGCCCACGACTGCGGACGGGCCATTAACCGGATGGCAGTTGAGGGCCAGATTGACGGGTCCGTGGTTATCGGACAAGGCCAGGTCTTTTCGGAGGAAATGCGCTGGGATGGTGGTCAGTGTCTCAATGCCAGCTACACCAGCTACGGCCTGGCTACCGCGCTAGAAACACCCCAGGTATTGCCCATCATTGTGGAATCGGATGACCCTAACGGGCCTTTTGGAGCTAAGGAGGCAGCGGAAACCATTAATATAGCCATCGTACCGTCCCTGGCCAACGCGGTTTTTCATGCGGTCGGTGTGCGGATCCAGAGCTTGCCAATAAGCCCTGAGAAGGTGCTGGGAGCTTTGGAGAGTTGCAAAGCACTTTAACAAGGAAGATAATTCTGAGTATAAGGAGGTCTGGATTGAAGAGAGCACTAAAGCTTACCGTTAACGACGAGGATTACGAGGTTCTCGCGGACACCCATCGCACCCTGCTGGAGGTCCTGAGGGACAGCCTGGGGCTGACAGGGAGCAAAGAGGGTTGCGGATTTGGGGCCTGTGGGGCCTGCACCGTCCTGTTGGACGGCAAGGCGAACCTGGCCTGTCTGACACTGGCCTTCAGCGCGCAAGGCAAGCAGATAACCACCATTGAGGGGCTGGCGGTGAATGGGAAGCTCCATCCCATCCAAGATGCTGCGGTACGGTATGGGGCTATCCAGTGCGGGTTCTGCACGCCCGGGTGGATAATGTCGGCCAAGGCCTTGTTGGATGAGAAACCCAAGCCGACGGAGTTGGAAGTGAAGACGGCCATTTCCGGGAACCTCTGCCGCTGCACGGGCTACGTCAAGATAATCGAGTCCATCATCGCTGCTTCTGAGGGGAAATAGGCCACCTGAGAAGGCCTTCCAATGATAACCGGCATCGTCCTCGCCGCTGGCGAGTCCAAGCGGATGGGGAGGCCCAAACAGCTCTTGAGCTTCGGAAGCTCCACTATCTTGGAACACGTGGTAGACAGTCTCCTCCGGTCCAAGATTGAGGAATTGGTTCTGGTGCTGGGACACGAGTCAGGACGAATCAAGGCACGCTTTGAGGGCGCGCCGGTTAAGGTCGCCTTGAATCCAGATTACAAGCAGGGAATGAGCACGTCAATCATCTGCGGGATCCGGGCGGCCAGCGTCGAAAGTCAGGCGTGCCTCATCGCGTTGGGGGACCAGCCCCTGATTCGCAGCGAGGTGGTAAACAGCCTGGTATCTGCCTACAATGAAAGGGGCAAGGGCATCGTCGTTCCTGTCTACGAAGGAATGGCCGGGCATCCCGTAATTTTTGACCTGAAATACAGGGACCAGCTTTTGTCTCTCACAGGGGACAACGGGGGAAAGACGGTGGTCAACGCCTTCCCAGATGACGTATACCAGGTAAATGTAGATACGGCAAGCGTTATCTACGACATAGACAGATGGGAGGACTATCAACAACAGCTCGAGCGTTTTCTCGCATCTAAAGAAGAGGTCTGTGGTTGACGGACTTAAAAGAGTTGGTAGTCCTGATAAGGGGGGCCGGCGAAATGGCCACGGGGGTGGCCCACAGGTTGGCTCAAGCCCATTTCAAGGTCTGCCTAACGGATATCGCTTATCCCCAGGCGGTCCGTAGAGAGGTCTCCTTCTGCGAAGCTGTCTACGACATTGAGAAATCGGTGGAAGGGGTTACCGCGGTGAGGATATCTGATCTCGCCGAGATCTCTGGCACTTGGGCATCAGGACGGGTCCCATTGCTAGTAGACCCCCAATGCCGGGTACGCAATGTTCTACAACCTGATGTGCTGGTGGATGCTATACTGGCAAAACGCAACCTTGGTACTACGCAAGACTGGGCGCCGTTGGTCATTGGCCTCGGGCCAGGGTTCCGGGCTGGCGACGACGTCCACATGGTCGTAGAGACCAACCGGGGCCATGATCTCGGCCGGCTGTTTCTTCAAGGAGAAGCCGAGCCAAACACCGGCGTTCCCGGTAATGTCGGCGGATTCGCTGAGGAGCGGGTATTACGGGCGCCCAAGGAAGGTGTCTTCCGGTATGACTCCCGGCGGATAGGCGACCTGGTCGAGTTCGAAGATGTGGTTGCCTTCGTGGGTGAAGCGCCTGTGAAAGCACCCATCAGAGGTGTCCTACGGGGACTAATAAGGGAGAGCATCGCGGTAACCAGAGGTATGAAGGTAGGGGATGTTGACCCCAGGGCGAAGAGGGAACACTGCTTTACTATCTCCGATAAGGCCCGCGCCATTGCCGGTGGAGTCCTTGAGGGGATTATGCTGTTTTATAACCGCTGAGTGCTTCACTGTCTCTTGAACAGCTCCATGCCAGCTACGAAGAAGCACGCCATCCTTTCGGTACAACCTACCAGCATATTAGAAGCGTTCGGGTTGGCGCCAGGTGAAGTCACGTGCCTGGTAGGGGCTGGAGGCAAGACCAGCCTGATGTATGTATTGGCCAGGGCCCTGTCCCGAAAGGACGGTCTGGCGATAACCACTACAACGACCAAGATCCTCCCTCCCTCCGGTGAAGAAACCGATGCGCTACTTCTCGGCAATGACGAAAGATTGTTAGAAGGCGCCATCCTGAGTAAGGGTCGCCATGATGTTATTACCCTGGCCTGCACTGTATTAGAGTCCGGGAAGCTAGATGGGGTTAGTCCGGGACTGGTTGACCGGCTGGCGCAAATTACCGGAATATCCGGAATAGTGGTTGAGGGCGATGGCTCGGCTCGACGGAATTTGAAGGCGCCCAATGCTACGGAACCGGTCATACCAGCCAGCACCAGCTTGGTGATTGCGGTGGTAGGGATGGGAGTAGTTGGATGCCCCCTTGACGAGCAGCATGTCTTTCGCGCCTCTATTGCTGCGGACCTGCTGGGCCTGCCGATGGGAAGCGTGATCGGTGGGGACGAAATCGCCAGGTTGGTTACCCATCCACAAGGGATCGTAAAGGGGACACCAGCAGGGGCAAGGATAGTACCCTTCTTGAATCAGGTAGATCTGGACGGGGACCTGGTGGGGGCCCGGGACGTGGCCCGGGCGATCCTGGACGCAGGGCATCCCCAGATCCACCGCGTGGTGGTGGGAGAGGCGCGGAAAGACAATTTTCTGGTAATAGAATAGCTAAAGCCTTTATGGTGACGATACAGATGGGCAGTAGCACGGACGAAGATATATACCGAGAAATAGTGGACATCCTTGACCAGGGAGGCAATGCCGCCCTGGCCACTATCATTTCTAAAGAGGGTACCAGCCCACGGGAAGTCGGAAGCAAGCTCCTTCTGAGGGAAGATAATACCTTTACCGGGTCAGTGGGCGGAGGCGCCGTGGAAGCCAGTGTGCTCAAGGCGGCCCGAGAGGCCATGGTTCGAGGCGAGCCCCGGCTGGCCCGGTTTGGAGAAGAGGAATCGGACGCCTCCTGTTGTGGAGGTGTCCTGGACATATATATAGAGCCTATCTTGGGGTCTCCGGTGCTCTTTATTTGCGGGGCAGGCCATGTCGCCCAGTACGTCGCTCAAGTGGGACACATGGCAGGGTTCAAGGTAATCGTAGCGGACGACCGGGAAGAGTTAGCCAATCGCGAGCTTTTCCCTGATGCGGAAGAGATAATGGTCGGGCCGTTGCCCCAAATACTGCACGGGTTGGTTCTTGGCCCTTCTAGCTACTTGGTCATTGTTCGCGGCCATGACCAGGACGGACCGATCCTTTCCTGGGCAGCCAGGACACCCGCCCGGTACATCGGGATGATTGGCAGCAAGAACAAGGTGAAGGGAATTCTTAGCGACCTGGAGGCTGAGGGGATCCAATCGGAGCGACTGGGGCAGATCAAAGCTCCGATAGGTCTGGATATCGGTGCAGAGACTCCTCAGGAGATCGCGGTAGCGGTCATGGCCGAGATAATTATGGCGCGTAGGGGGAAGGGTTAGATTATGGTTTTTTCTTCGATCGAGAAGGTTCAGGATAATCTGAAAGCCCACAGGTATATAGCGGACAGGTCCCTGGCTACAGTCATCTATTTGGCAGTGAGTCTGGGCAAGCCGCTTTTGCTTGAAGGTGAAGCAGGAGTAGGTAAGACTGACGTCGCAAAGGTCATGTCTGCGGCCCTCGACACGCGCCTCATCCGCCTGCAATGTTACGAAGGGTTGGACGTAAATACCGCCCTTTACGAATGGAACTACCCGAAGCAAGTGCTGCGGATCAGGCTCGAGGAAGGTGCGCAGCGTTCCAAGGAGGATCTTGGCAATATAATCTTCAGCGAGGATTACTTGATACGCCGTCCCCTGCTTGAAGCCCTCCAGAGCGACCAAGACCAGCCGCCTGTACTCCTGATTGATGAGATAGACAGGTCTGATGAGGAGTTCGAAGCTTTCCTCCTGGAGATTCTCTCGGACTTCCAGATTACTATCCCTGAGATAGGTACAATTCGCGCCAAGCATCGCCCGTATGTAGTCCTTACCTCTAACCGAACTCGGGAGCTCCATGATGCCCTTAAGCGGCGGTGTCTCTACCATTGGATAGACTATCCCACCTTCGAGAAGGAATACCAAATACTTGTGGCCAAGGTGCCCCAGGTGCGTGAGGTTCTAGCTCGCCAGATATGTGGTTTCATGCAAGTGGTACGCAAGATGGACTTCTATAAGAAGCCTGGCATCGCCGAGACCCTGGACTGGGCTTCTGCTTTGATAGTGCTGCACAAGGATGAACTTGACGGTGACGTCGTCCAGGAAACCCTTGGATGCATCTTCAAATATCGGGAAGATATCTCTAAGATGGAAGCGGAGATCATGGGCAAAAAGATAGACCTCGAGAAGGTCCTGGAAGACTACCTGGCAAGGCACTTCGGATAACAGGGGGAATCTGTTGGCCAGGCCGTTCCGGGAGCTAAGCTCACCCCGCCCCAAGATTACCCCAGCCCAGATCCAAAAAGCCGTGGAGGAGGTGGAGCCGGGAGAGCGCAGCGGCATGTTGGGTAACCTGCTGGCTTTTTGTCGCGTCCTGAGGGACCTGGGGTTGGATAGTACAGCCGGGCGTATTTTGGACATCTGCCGAAGCCTTGAGCATATAGATATCTGCAATCGCGCCCAGTTTTACTACGCCCTTCGCGCTAATCTGGTCTCTTCCCACGAAGACATGGAGGTATTCGAACAGGTCTTCTCGCTCTTCTGGCGCCTGCCCGAAGAGGAAGAAGCTGAGAACCAAGGAGCGGGCAAAAAGGAATCCGAAGAGGAGGGAGACGAGTGTTGCGAGCAGATGCCTCCAAAGCAGGTATTCGTAGAGGACAACAGCGAGAACGGCTCAAAGGATGAGGGAGAGGAGATCTCCTCCGTCGCCTATAGCGCCGAGGAAGTCCTTTTTAACAAGGACTTCAGCATCTTCACCTCCGACGAAGTAACATCTATAAGGGAAGTTATCTCCCAGATAGCCAAACGTTTGTCTACAAGAATGAGCCGCCGTAAGAAAGCTGACTCCAAAGCCAGGGAGATTGACCTCCGCCGCACCTTCCGCAAGAACATGAAGTACGGAGGCGAGATCATCGAGTTGGCGCGGCGCAAGAAGCGCATTAAGAAGACAAAAGTAATCCTCCTCTGTGATGTTAGCGGCTCCATGGACTGCTATAGTAAGTTCCTGGTGCAGTTTATCTTTGGCCTCCAGAACGAGTTGACCAATGTTGAGACTTTCGTTTTCAGCACCAGCATCACCAGGGTGAGCCATCTTCTGGAGAGGAGGTCGCTGGATGATGCCTTGGCTGAGGTAGGCAAGATCGTCAACCACTGGTCCGGAGGCACTAATATAGGGGCCAGCTTCAACGTGTTCAATGAGGGCCTGGGCAAGGGTATGTTTTCCGGCAAGACCATCGTAATGATCTTTAGCGATGGCTGGGACAGAGGAGACACCAAGCTCCTGGAGGCGGAGATGAAGAAGCTTCGCAAAAGGGCCTTCCGAATCCTCTGGCTTAACCCTCTTTTGGGGAGCTCCAGCTACCAACCTCTTTGCGAAGGCATAAAGACAGCCCTTCCCTACGTTGATCTATTCATGCCGTTGAACAATCTGGAAAGCCTGGTTACCCTGGGAGCTACCCTGGACTCTTTTACTAGATAACGATTAACAATTGGGAAGGAGAACTTAGCCATGGCGGAGTTTTCAGTTATTGGCAAGCGGGTGCCCAAGATTGATTCAACGGTTAAGGCCACTGGTGAGGCCCAGTATACTGC
>JAUYDP010000282.1 GCA_030691805.1 Dehalococcoidia bacterium
GGCATGGTCACGGCCACCCTGTACGCGGCCGGTGTTCCCTTGTTCCTGGCCATGGCCATCTCGGTGGCCTTTACCGTACTGATCGGCGCGCTAATGTTTCGGGGTATCATTCACCCTGCGCGCCACGCTTCAACCGTCACCCTTATCCTCCTGACCTTTGGGGTATCTATTGTCATTCGAGGAATAGCCCTGCTGGTCTGGACCACCGATCCGAGGAGCTATCCGGCCTTCTCAGGAGAGAAGTCCCTTGCCATCGGCCAGGCTGTAATCTCGCCTCAAGCGCTCTGGGTAATTGGCACATTGGCCGTGCTCGCCGCCGCCCTCTACCTGTTCTTCGCTCGGACCATGCCGGGCAAGGCCCTTCAGGCCTGTGCCATCAACCCGCCGGCGGCCAGGCTAATGGGCATCAGCGTTGAAACCATGGCGCTACTGGCATTCGCCCTGGCTGCAGCCATGGGCGCCCTGGCAGGAATTGTGACGGCTCCCCTTACTACTACTTCCTATGATATCGGCATTCCCATGGCCGTAAAGGGATTTGTGGCTGCCCTGGCCGGGGGCTTGAACCGGATCGAGGGAGTACTGGCAGGGGGCCTCGTCCTGGGAATTCTGGAATCCATGGCCGCCGGGCTGATCTCGTCAGGCTTCAAGGATGCCATAGCCCTGGTGATACTGATCCTAGTGCTGCTGGTAAGGCCGGGGGGACTGTTAGGAGGGGCAGAAGCCGGGCATATCTAGAGTTACCAGTAGGGGCTGTTCGCGAACCGCCCGTACGCCCGGAGTTATATTAGGAGAGCTATGACCGAAAGCAAGGGCGTTAGAATCGCCAGATACATTTCTATTGGGGTTTTAGTCCTGGGGCTGGCCTTGCTGCCCCAATTCATCACTAACCCCTACCTGCTGAGCATTTTCACTTTTATAGCTATTTACGCCATCGTGGCTGTCGGCCTCTGCCTGCTCATGGGCTATACAGGCCAGATCTCGTTGGGCCAGGCCGCCTTCTTCGGAATAGGCGCCTACGCCTCCGGCGTCCTAACCGCCACGCATAAATGGGACCCCTGGATAGCGATGGTCATAGCAGCGCTCTTGACAGGACTTATCGCGGTTGCCGTCGGCTCAATCCTTTTAAGGTTCCAGGGTCACGTTCTGGCTGTAGCTACTCTGGCATTGACCATCATCGTATATATTCTCCTGGTGCAGTTGGAGCCCATAACCGGGGGTCTCTCCCCAGGGCTTCCGGGCATACCGAGGCTTTCTATAGGCGGCCTCAAATTCACCAAGGACTTCCACTATTTCTACGTTTCCTGGGCCGCCCTGCTGATTCTTCTGCTCCTAGCTTCAAATATCGTGCATTCGAGGGTTGGACGCGCGATGCGTTCCTTCCATCATTTCTACGGAGGAAGCGAGCAAGCCGCCGAGTCTGTAGGGGTCAATCCTACCCGCCTCAAGGTGCAAGTGTTTGCTATGAGCGCCATGTACGCCAGTATTGCTGGCAGCATCTATGCCCATTACATTACCTATTTGAACCCTTCCCCCTTCGGTCTCTTTATGTCTCTCCAGCTTATGGTAATGGTCATACTCGGAGGGCTTCGCAGCCTCTGGGGCGCAATACTTGGAGCGGCGACCATTGTAGCCCTGGGCGAGATACTGCGAGCCGTCGTCCCGATGTTCATCCCCGGGGCCTTTGGAGAATACCAGATTGTCGCCTACGGCGTGATTATGATCGTCATCCTCTTGCTGGTGCCGGAGGGCATGGTGCAGATACCCCGCAGCGTTTGGGCAGGTCTGAGAAGGATTACCTCCCAAGGCCGTCGAGCTCCCCAGTTAGCCGGAGAAGGAATAGCCGTCCAGGGAGCAGAAAAGGGGGGCTGAGCGTCTGATGCAAGACGGCATCTTACTGGATGTCAAAGATGTGTCCAAGATCTTCGGGGGTCTGATGGCGGTCCACCGGGTCAGTTTCCAGGTGCCCAGAGGTAAGATAATAGCCATCATTGGACCTAACGGCGCGGGCAAGACCACCCTTTTCAACGTTATCGCCGGCCTCTTTACTCCCTCCAGCGGAGAGATTTGGTTCAAAGGCCACAAGATTAGCGGAATGGCATCCCACCAGATCGCCTCTGCGGGGATTGCCCGCACCTTTCAGCTTATCCAGCTCTTCACAAATATGACGGTTCACGAGAACGTCATGGTGGGCAGGCATCCGCGCACCCGAGCGGGATTTTTGAGCACTGCCTTGCGGCTTCCCACAGCCATAGCAGAGGAGAAGCAGATCCGGGGAAAGGCTCTCGAGATGCTGGCGTTGGTAGGGCTCGAGTCCCGGGCTAACGATAGCCCGCTGAGCCTTCCTTATGGGCAACAGAAGATTCTTGAGATTGCCCGGGCGCTGGCTACGGAGCCAGAGCTTATACTTCTTGACGAGCCAGCCGGAGGCCTGAGCGTACATGAGATAGAGGGACTGGCCCGCCAGATCCTCAACATTAGAGACAGCGGTGTCACCGTGCTCCTCGTAGAGCACCGCATGGAGCTGGTTATGGGGATTGCCGACTGGGTGATCGTCCTTAACTATGGGGAGAAAATGGCCGAGGGACCGCCATCACAAATACAGAACGACGAGCGGGTCATAGCCGCCTATCTTGGGGATGAACATGACTGAGTGCCCAACGGGCCTGGGGTTCGGGGGTGTCCCCCGTCCTTCCCGCTCATCGCATAAGGTGAGATCGGACCACGGGCGAGAGCGTCGCCCGATGGTGTGCTAAGCCTTAGGGCCTGGGGTTCGGGGGTGTCCCCCGCTCAAAACCGTCATCGGGTAAGATGAAATCGGACCTTGGGCGAGACGGTCGCCCTGTGGTGCGCTAAGCCTTAGGGCAGGGGGTTCGGGGGTGTCCCCCCCCGCTCAAAACCGTCATCGGGTAAGATGAAATCGGACCTTGGGCGAGACGGTCGCCGGATGGTTCGCTAAGGGGAAACATGGAACAAGTCACTAACGGACGATCTCTTCTGTCTCT
>JAUYDP010000386.1 GCA_030691805.1 Dehalococcoidia bacterium
GCAATTCCGAGACCTTCCGTACATATTTTCCGCACACCAGGATTTCTGCAAGTGACGGCAGGAGAAATGGCTTTGGCAGTCATGTGGATACTCCGAGAGCCATGCAGTGCTATCGCTCTCACACTAGCCGATGATTTGGCCATTTTATACGTGAAGACCAGCCACCATGGACCCCGGCAACTAGAACGCGGAAGGGTCTACACGGGGCCTCCTGGGGGAACTTGGGAGGCCCTCCTCTTATGGCAAGGGCAAGAAGCATGGGCCCGATGGATGCTCCCCTCGCAATGCCAGCAAGCCCCAGTTCGTGGTCGAGAAGGATTATGCGATAAGCTACTTGCTGGTGGGCATCGCCCAGGCGCCGTGTAGCACATCCACCCGTCTCCTCTTCCAGACTCAGGAGATGAACGATAATGGACCTCTGTCCGGACTTTTCTTGACAGATCACTTGGGTAGTGCTAAACTCACGACATCCCCAGTCGCCAACCACAAGAAAAAAGGAGATGACCTATGGCAGAGAGAGAAGTTCAACGCACGAAAGAGGCCGAGGCTAAGCAGGCCCCTTTTTATGAGCACGTTTACGCCAATTGGAACTTGATGAAAGAGAAGGCCAACAAAGGCAAGGTGGTCATTCGAGGAAAAGAGTTACCCTGGGAACAAGGCCGTCAGGCGCTCTTGAAGTGGTATGTGCATCCCTTGCGAGAAGAACTCGCCATCAGCGGCTGGCTCTTTTTCGTTCAAGATATCCGAACCCATTCCGGCCGCCATCGCCATCAAGGGGGACTGGCCCTCTACGTGGTTGAGGGCACAGGATGGACCACCGTGGACGGGGTTCGCCATGATTGGGAGGAGGGCGACCTAATACTGCTTCCCACTAAGGTCCGCGGGGTGGAACATCAGCATTTCAACGCGAAACCCGGCACCCCCTGCAAGTGGCTGGCTATCATATACACCCCCATGGTGGAGGCGATGTCCAGCGAACTGGAACAAAAAGAAGTATCCCCGGACTGGTCTCACGTCTGAGGGCCGTGCCTGGTTGTGCCTGATTGTGCTTGGTCGTGCCTGATGGTGCTGCTGATCGTGCCTAATCCTAGACGATAAAGCACCATAAAGCACTATAAGGCACTACAAAGCACATAACATTAAGGGAGGGATTGATGGCAGAAAGAGAAATGGTCAGGGCTAAGGAGGCGGAGGCGCAACAAGTTCACTTCTACGATGATATCTATAACCTGTGGGCGAGCCACCGGGAACGGGCCAAGACCGGGAAGATAGTCATTAAAGGGTCCCAGCAGCCCTGGGAACGAAGCCGCCAGGCCATCCTCAAGCACTTTCTCCACCCCACCATTACCGATACAGCCGTCCACGGGTGGCTCCTGTTCATGCAGGACATCAAGACCCACTCTGGCCGCCATGTCCACCAGGGGGGATTGGCAATATATGTCCTGGAGGGCAAAGGCTGGACCACCGTGGATGGTGTCCGGCATGACTGGGAAGAGGGTGACTTGATCCTTCTGATAGTCAAGCCCAAGGGTGTCGAACACCAGCACTTTAATGCGGAGCCTGGCAAGCCCTGTAAGTGGCTGGCAATCATCTATACCCCCTACGTTGATGCCCTGGGGAACGAGATGACGCAGAAGGAAATGTCGCCTGACTGGGCCCACGGATAGGGGAGAAGCGTGTGGAAAGAGAGTCTGTAAGAACCAGAGAGGCAGAGTCCCGGCAGGTCAACACCTACGAGGCCGGCTTCAGTCACGACGCTGAGCTACGACGGCGGGCAGTTGAGTGCAAGGTCGTGGTAAAGGGCACAGAGCGCCCTTGGCAGCAGAGCCGGCAGGGGAGGATCAAGTTCTTCCTGCACGCTACCATAGACGATACGGCCGTCTTCGACTGGCGGATGTTTGTACACGATATCCGTACCCACTCTGGAAAGCACCGGCACCAGGGAGGGTTAGCGATCTATGTCGTAGAGGGTAAGGGCTGGACCACTGTGGACAGCGTCCGTTACGACTGGGAGGAGGGAGACCTGATACTCCTGCCGGTCAAGCCGCGTGGCTGTGAGCATCAGCACTTCAATGCCGAGCCAGGCAAGCCCTGTAAGTGGCTGGCCCTGATCTATTCGCCCTTCAAAGGGGCCCTGGGGAGCGAGATGGAACAGAAAGAGGTCTCCCCAGACTGGGCTAGCCACGCGTAGTTAGATGTCAAAGGCGGCCTTCAAGGCCTTAGAACATAATACACAAAATATTAAGGAGGACCTCTAAATGGCAGACCGGCTAGAAGAGCTATTTCAGAGACGGGACCGGGAGCGCTCCCAGAAGGCGAACAGCATCGCCGTAGTGAAAGGCAAGCAACTCCCCTGGGAAGTCAACCGCCAGGGCAAGATGCGCTGGTATCTTCACCCCAATATTGATACCACCGCCATACGCTCCCTCCTGGTTTTCATCCAGGAGATACCCCCGGGAAGCAGGAGCGGCAAGGAGAAGCACCAGGGAGGAAGGGTCCACTATATCCTGGAAGGCAAGGGATACACCATTATTGACGGGACCAAGCACGAATGGGAAGCCGGGGACGCCATGGTCCTCCCTGTCAAGCCCGACGGCGTAACCTTCCAGCACTTCAACGCCGATTCGGAGAAGACCGTGCGGTTCATCGCCGCCGAGCCTAACCTATTCGATGCCCTCGGCGTGGACATGGGCAGCGGGTTCGAGCAACTGGAGAACGCACCCGAGTTCAAGGCGTAGCCTAAAGGGTGTAGGGTCAAGGGTCAAGAATTCGGGGGCTTATATTGATTAAGGTAGGGGAAGCTCTGTAGCTTCCTGTATATCTCATGGGTCCCTTTCCCCTTGGTTCAGGGCTTATCTAGAAGAGTAGGGGAAGCTCCTTGTCCCCTTATGACCTAAAATACCTTTACCTCATTTCTCAGGATTATGATTGAGTAGGGGAGGCTCATGAGCCTCCCCTCCTGGTTACAGAAGCGCGTGCGCTCTTTCTCCTCAAATATCCTCTTGACAAATGAACATTTGTTCTATATCATATTAGTATCTTCCCGGCGTAATTATGGCATCAAGCCACCGGTTGAGACTGTCGAAAAACGCTCGTTTCCAGTTGGATAGGTGGGCCTTTCCAGGCCCGTTGGAGGGGCTAGAAAGCCCTTACTATCCAGTTGTTCAACAGTTCTCCGGTTATGGCGCCGGTTGAAGGGCTATCTTCTGTTCTGGAGGATGTCCTACGAAAGTAGCGTGTGTTTATATAGCCCATTTCCCCTTTCAGGTCGAGCTTCAGTCCAGGCCCCACCTCAGAGGCAAACAGGCAATACTGGCCGACCTATCGCCGGACAAGCGCCTGGTAGTGGACGCCTCACCCCAGGCCAGGGACATCGCCGCGGGCATGCCTCTGCCGGAGGCCCTCTCCCGCTGTCCCGGAGCAACCCTCTTAGAGGCCGACATGCCCCGCTACAAGGCCGTCTTCGACCGTCTCCTGGACTCCCTGGAGAAGGTCAGCCCCCTGGTGGAAGGGGCGGAGCTGGGCCTGGCCTACGTGGGACTGGACGGCCTGGAGGAGCTATATGGCGGGGAGGAGGCCATGCTGGCGGCCCTGGACCGGGCCACGGTCCCATATGAAGCCGGCATCGGCGTGGGGGAGGCCAAGTTCACCGCCTATCTGGCGGCCCAGAACAGCGGCCCTGGCAGATACGTAGCGGTGGACGGCCCTGTCCGCCAGCGCTTCCTGGTGCCGCCGCTATTCCGGGTCAACGACGGCAGATACGTAGCGGCGGACGGCCCTGGCAGATACGTAGCGGCGGACGGCCCTGTCCGCCAGGGGAGGCGGGGGGATGCCTTCCTGCGAGACTTCCCGGTGGACGTCCTGCCCCTGCCCTGGAAGACCCTAGAGAGGCTGCGCAGCTTCGGCATCAAGACCCTGGGGGAGGTGGCCCGCCTGTCCCCCGGCCCGCTACAGGCCCAGTTGGGGCCGGACGGCCTGCTGGCCTGGGAGCTTTCCAGCGGCATAGACCGCCGTCCTCTGCTGCCCCGCCGCAGCGAGGAGGTGGTGACCGAGTCCCTCACCTTCCCCTCCCCGGCGGTCTCCATCGAGCCTATCCTACTGGCGGTGGAGGCCCTCCTGGCCCGGGGGTTCCGGCAGCCCCAGGTAAAGGGAAAATACGTGCGGGCCGTGTCCCTGGAGGCCAGGGTATCCAGGGGCGCCGCCTTCGTCCAGCGGGTGGCCTTCAAAGAGCCGGCTGGCGATGCGCTCCAGGCCTACCGGCTGATCAAGCCCCGCCTGCTGAATATCCAGTTGCCAGGCCCATTGGACGACCTGTCGGCGACCCTGCTGGGGCTGACCGGGGAGTCCGGACGCCAGGCCAGCCTCCTCCCCGACGTCCGGCGGCGGGACAGCCTGCGGGAGACATTGCGGCAACTGGAGGTCCGGCTGGGGCAGAGGCCGCCCATCTA
>JAUYDP010000420.1 GCA_030691805.1 Dehalococcoidia bacterium
GCCTTCATACGGACATCCGAAGGACATGCTTATAGCACAGTACACTGGAACCTTGGCCTCCCGGGCCATCCTCACAACCTCTACAAAGCCCTGGATAGTCTCGGCGATGGATGCGTTTACGTTGCGCTGGTTGTGAGTCTCGGTGGAAGAGACGAAGACCCCCCAACCGTCCAGGCCGTACTCCACAGCCCGCTGGGCGCCCTTGGCGTTGGGCACCAAGGCCAGGTATTTAGTTCCCGGCAGGCGCTTGATGCCAGTTACCACTTCGGCGGCGTCCGCCATCTGTGGCACCAGCTTGGGATGGACGAAGGAGGCTACCTCCATATAAGGCACTCCCGCCTCGGAGAGGGCGTTTATCAGGGCTATCTTCTTCTCCGTCGGGATAAATTGGGAGATATTCTGAAGGCCGTCCCTGGCCCCAACCTCGGTGAAAGCAACGCGCTTGGGCAGATTCATTTTTTCCTCCGGCTTGGCGCCTTAATCAGGTAGCTCAACCTCCATGCGCAGGAGGTTGTTGCCAAAGGCCTTGCCGGTCTGGTCCATCATCAGGGTGCGGGTGGCCCCGCCGCCCAGCGCATTGCGGAGGACGAAGTTCAGGGCCTGGAGGTTATCCAGGTCGTACCGCTCCACGTTGCCCTTGACTATCCCCTCGAAATGCTTCTTGACCGCCTCCGCCGTTACCTGCGCCTTAATGATCTTGTAGGCATTTTCGTCCTTGGCCATAAGGCCCACGTTGCATATGTCCCCTTTGTCGCCAGAGCGGGCGTAGCAGATCTCCTTCAGTTGCACTTTTCGTCCCATTTGGATGACCTCTCTTCTTAGTTTCAAGTGTGTCTTATTTATAGAGGGCAGGGGGAAACCCCCTGTAACCCCCGTTTATCTTGTATTAAGAGCAGGGGGACACCCCCCCTGAACCCCCGTTTACCTTGTGAGGGGAGCAGGGGGACGCCCCCTGTAACCCCCGTATTTGTGGATGGTTAGACCTCTTTCATTATTAACCGTGTGGGGACTTCTTCCCTTGGGATTAGTGTTGGCCAGAGTGACCAGACCGCCCTGGGCTGGGGCGGGTCGAAGACCCCGGTGGTGCCGGCGGGACCGGCCCCCATCAAAATAGGTATCTCCCGCCTTACCTTGAGGGCCTCGGCCCTGGTCCGGGTCCGCACCGCGACCCGCACCCTGACCTCGTTGAGCTCCTCCTTGGGCGGCGTGGCTCTAGGCCCGTGGATGGAATTCACCCCAATATAGTCAAAGCGCATCTCCTCGGCCAACAGGCCGATGATTTTGAACCGCTCCCGCAGGAACTTCTCCACCCATTGGGCCTTCTCCAAGGCGTCAGGCCAGGTTACAGTGCACTCCGCCTCTCCAATATAGCCGTCCTCGTATCCCATGCATACCTTCAGGGTCGCCGGCCTCGGCTTGCCCTTCATGCCCGTGACCCGCACCATGTCCGGGCCAATGTCCTCCAGCTTGAGGCTGGTGAAGTCGGCGATGCCATCAGGCATCAGGTAGTTCTTCGGATCGTGAGACTCGTAGACCAGGTGGTGCTTCACCGTCCAGGTGTTCACCATGCCCCCTGAGCCTGGGGTCTTGGTGATGATGGCGGTGCCATCTTCATACATCTCGGCGATGGGGTGCCCGATGCGCCAGGGCTCCGGCACCTCTTTCCAGAGGCAGGACATGCCCCCCGTCACCGGCTCAGCGCACTCCACGATGTGGCCGACAGTGATGGCCGCCCCCACGCGGTCCCAATCGCCATTGGGCCAGTCCCAGCCAAACTCGTAGATGGGCGGAGCCACGTAGAGGGCGTTGTCCGTGCTGCGCCCGGTGATGATGATGTCCGCCCCGGCCCGCAAGGCGTCCACCATGGAATCGGCGCCGATGTAAGCGTTGGCGGCCACCAGCCTCTCCCTAACCCGTCCGATATCTTCCTCGCCCGTGTCAAGGTTGGGGAACCTGAGGCCCCGCTCCAAGAAGTCGTCCAGCCGGTCCAGAAGGTCGTCGCCCAGGACCACACCTACCTTCATCCCCTTGAGGCCCAGATCTCGGGCTACCCGGATGACCTCGTCAGCAGCGGCCATGGGGTTGGCGCCGCCCATATTGCTGATGATCTTGATACCCTTGCTGGCGCAGGTGGGGAGCACCCTTCGAAGATAATCAACAGCCTCCAAGATATAGCCCTTGGACGGGTCTTTGGCCCGGGCCTTATGCAGGATGATAAGGGTGACCTCCGCCAGGTACTCCAGCCCCAGGTACTGGATATCACCTTTCTCCACGATCTCTATGGCCGGCTCGATGAGGCCTCCCCAATACCCTGACCCCACGCCCATGCGTATCTTTTTCATAAGGACCTCCCGTGAGGGTGTAATTAAAAGTAATTTGGAAGGGGGGACACCCCCCAAACCCCCCGTTTTGCGGGAATGAGCGCTTCAATAAAATCTATTATAACTGGGAGACACCCCCCCGAACCCCCGTTTTGCGGGAATGGGCGCTTCAATAGCTACGTAGTGCGGGGGCTTGTCCCCTGCTGGGAGGCTGGGGGCGCGGCTTCTAAAACCAAACGCCGGCTGGTCCACTTCCTGGCCCCTACCTTCGCCGAAAGATAGACGCTAACCCTTGACCCCCACCGATGCACATAGTGGCGATGCCAAGCTCGGCCCCTGTGCGCTTCATCTCGTAGAGCAATGTTACCGTCATTCTGGCGCCGCTGCAACCCAACGGATGGCCCAGGGCGATGGCGCCGCCGTTCGGATTTACCTTAGCCTCATCAATCCCCAGTTCCCGCACGCTGGCCACAGCCTGGGACGCAAAGGCTTCATTGATCTCGAAAAGGTCTATGTCTCCTATGGCCATACCTGCCTTCTTCAAGACCTTAGGCACGGCGTAGGCCGGGCCGATGCCCATAATCCGGGGGTCTACGCCAGCGCCAGCGGACGCCACCCATGTAGCCATTGGCTCCAGACCCATGGCCTTAGCCCGCTCCCGGCTCATAATAATAACCGCCGCCGCCCCGTCGTTTATGCCGGAGGCATTACCCGCCGTCACCGACCCACCCTCTTTGAAGGCCGGCGCTAGCTTGGCCAGCCCCTCCAAGGTGGTGTCGGCACGAGGATGCTCGTCGGTGTCCACCACGAAGGGATTCCCCTTCCGCTGGGGTATCTCCACCGGGATGATCTCATCCTTGAACTTCCCATCCTTTATGGCCTTGACCGCCTTCATCTGGCTCTGATAGGCAAACTGGTCCTGGGCCTCCCGGGACACCCCGTATTTCTCCGCCACGTTCTCTGCGGTCAGGCCCATGGTGATAGGACCATAAATAGACATAGGACTGGACGACGCCGGCGTGCCGAAGGAGTCGTACACGGTAAAGGGACCCCGCTGATAGGGGTTGGGCAGCTTGTCCATGATGAGGGGAGCTCGAGTCATGCTCTCAACTCCCCCGGCCAGGATGATCTCCGCATCTCCTGACGCTACCCGCAACGCCCCGTAGTTGATGGCCTCCAGCCCGGAGCTACACAAACGGTTGATGGTCACTGCCGACACGCTCTCCGGCAGGCGGGCCTTGAGCGCAGCTACCCGAGCGATGTTATTAAGGCGCCCGGTACCCAGGGCGCAGCCCATTATCACATCATCAATCTCGTTAGGGTCCACCCCCGCCCGCCGGACCGCCTCCTTCATCACGGTAGCCCCCAGGTCCTCCACGGGCACATCCTTCAACACTCCGGCCAGACGTCCCACGGCCGTCCTTACCGCCGAGACAATAACCGCTTCTCGCACTTAAGTCCTCACCTTCAGAGATTTATTTTTTACACAAGAACTACGTAGTGCGGGGGCTTGTCCCCTGCTTGGGGTCGCTGGGGGCCTGCCCCGAGGCTACCGCCGACTACGCATCATACAGTTTGGCCCGTTTAGTATCTTGCCCGTAGCCCTCTCACCAAGTCCATAACCAGGCAGGACGTTACCGGCCCCCAGGCACGCTGGCTCCACCAGCGGTGCAGCCACGTTCCCAAGAGCTGCCCAACAAAAAAGGCAGCCACCAGCACCGGAACGGTGCCGAGCTGCCAGCCTAAACCAGACAGGATACGCAATAATATCACCAGGCCCACCGGAATATGAATAGCCAGAAACCAGTCCAGGGAGAGCCTTCTCACGTTGGCCCGCCAGTAGCCGA
>JAUYDP010000423.1 GCA_030691805.1 Dehalococcoidia bacterium
GCCTACGACAAGGAAGGGCGAACGCCGGGCATGGTCTACATCGACTACGGCCTTTCGGTCCTGAGGAAAGAGGCCCTGATGTTCATACCGCGGGGAAGACCGTTCTCCCAGGAGGACTTCTACCAGATCCTGATCGACCGAAGAGAGTTGCTGGCGTACGAGACGGAGCAGCGCTTCTACGAGATCGGCTCGCTTCAGGGGCTGGAGGAGTTCCGGATGTTGGAAGCATCGGGAGCGCTGACCCGATGATCGTCACTCGCACGCCGACCCGCATCTCCCTGGGGGGCGGAGGGACGGACATTCGCTCCTATTCCTGCCGATACGGCGGCTTCCTGGTCAGCGCCGCCATCAACAAGTACGTCTACGTCACGGTCAACAGCCGCTTCGAGGACAGCATCCGCCTGAGCTACTCCAAGACAGAGATCGCCGACAGCCCCGACCAGATCGAACACCCGATCGTCAGAGAGGCGCTGCGGCTCCTGGGGCTGGGTTGCGGCCTGGAGATCGTGTCCATAGCGGACGTGCCGGCCAACACCGGCCTGGGCAGCTCGGGCAGCTTCACCGTCGGCCTGCTGAACGCCCTCCACACTTTCAAGCGGGAGAATGTCCCCGCCGAGACCCTGGCCGAAGAGGCGTCCACCATCCTGATGGACGTTCTCGGCGAGCCCATCGGCAAGCACGACCAGTACCTGGCGGCGCTCGGCGGCATCACCTGCCTGGACATCGGCCAGGACGGCACGGTCTCGGCCAGCCCCCTGGCGACGTCCGACGGCCTCGTCGAGGAGCTGGAGAGCAGCCTCCAAATCTTCTACACCGGCATGAAGAGAAGTGCCTCGGAGGTGCTGGGCGACGAAAGTCAGGCCATTTCCCAGGGCCGCGACGGCGTGACGGCTGCGCTCCACACGCTGAAGGACATAGGCCGGCAGGTCAAGGAGGCCCTGGAGACAGGAAACCTGCACCGCTTCGGTGAGCTCCTCGACCAGCACTGGCAGTTCAAGAAGAGGCTATCCAGCAGGGTCAGCTCGGACCACATCGACCGCTGCTACGAGCTGGCCACGAGAAACGGGGCTCTAGGCGGCAAGATCCTGGGCGCCGGAGGCGGCGGATTCTTCATGTTCTTCTGCCACAACTCTGACAGGGCTCGCCTGCGCCAGGCCATGACCGCTGAGGGCCTGCGGGAGATGCGCTTCGCCATCGACTTCGAGGGGTCGAAGGTGCTGGTGAACTTCTGATGGTAGGCGCGAAAACGCTCAAGGCTGTGAATAGTTTAAACGTCATCGACGTTTATCTGGACGCCCTCCAAGACATTGGACAGGCGCTGCCCCGCCAGGACATTCAGCGTGCTGTCGACATCCTCTACGAAGCTTGGCAGCACAGTGGGACTGTGTTCACTATGGGCAACGGCGGCTCGGCCTCGACGGCCAGCCACCTCGCCTGCGACCTGGCCAAGTGCACCATAGTGCCCGGCCGCCAGCGCCTGAAGGCGATGGCCCTGGTGGACAACGTCCCTCTGGTGAGCGCCTGGACCAACGATTCTGGCTTCGGCAGCATCTTCGCCGAGCAGCTCGAGCCCTGGCTCAGAGAGGGCGATGTGGTCATCGGGCTGTCCGTGCACGGCGGCTCGGGTGCCGGGGATGCCGGCCCCTGGTCCCAGAATCTGGTGCAGGCCGTCTGCCTGGCCAGGGAGCGGCGGGCCAGGGTGATCGGCTTCAGCGGATTCGATGGCGGTGCTCTCAAGGAGATGGCCGACGTGTGTCTTGTCATCCCCGTCGACGAGGAGCCCCTAGGCACCCCTCTGGTCGAGTCCTACCACGTCGCCCTGCACCACCTGATCTGCACCGCCCTGCGGCTGCGCATCTGGGAGGACGGCGATGAATAGGGCCGTCTTCCTGGACCGGGACGGCGTCATCAACGCCGCCATCTACAATCCCGTCGAGGGCAAGCTGGACTCGCCCTACAGCCTGGAGGACTTCAGGCTGCTGGCCGGCGCTGCCCAGGCGGTGCGGGCCATTAGCGAGATGGGATTCCTGGCGGTCGTCGTATCCAACCAGCCCGGCATCGCCAAGGGCAAGTGCGACTACTCCTTCCTCGAAGCCGTGAATGCCAGGCTCAGGCGACACCTGACCCAGGAAGCGGCATTCCTGGATGCCATATACTACTGTCTTCACCACCCCCACGCCCAAGTGAAGGCCCTTCGAGCCGAGTGCGATTGCCGCAAGCCCAAGCCGGGCCTCCTGCGGCGGGCGGCCCAGGATCTAGGCATCGATCTGGCTCGCTCCTACATGGTTGGCGACAGTCCGACAGACGTCCAGGCCGGCTTGGCCGCCGGCTGCCGCACGATCCTCATTGACGGCGAGCGTCGTCCCCAGCCGGCAGATTCTGCCGCCACGCCCCACCACACAGCCAGCGACCTGCTGGCAGCCGTCGAGGCGATCAAGCGAGAGGGAGGTATCGTATGGAGATCTTCCTAGACTCAGCGAACGTGGAGGAGATCCGCCGCTGGCTCGAGTACGGTGTGGTGGACGGGGTCACAACCAACCCCTCGATATTGCTCAAGGACGGCGGCTACGACATGGAGGAGCGAGCCAGGGAGATCGCCGACCTCATTTACCCCCGCCCTGTCAGCGTGGAGGTGACCACCAATCACTGCGAGCAGATGAGCGACGAGGCCAGGGGGCTCGCCAGTTGGGCACCCAACATCGTGGTGAAGATACCGGTGATAAACGAGTACGGCGAGCCCTGCCTGGGTGTGGTGAAGGCCTTGGTGGAGGAGGGCATCAAGGTCAACATGACGGCCTGCCTTTCCTTCACTCAGGTGGTGCTCGGGGCGAAGGCCGGGGCGACCTACATCAGCATCTTCGCGGGCCGGGTGGCCGACGAGGGCCACGACGCTCCTCGACTGATCCGCCAGGCGGTGGATTGGCTCAAGGAATGGGGCTATGCCAGCAAGATCATCGTCGGCAGCGTAAGGGAGGTCATCAACATCCAGGACGCCGCTCTGGCGGGCGCCCACGTCATCACCGTGCCGCCTCAGTTCATGGACAAGATGATCGACCACCACTACAGCCGGGCCACAGTGCGTGGCTTCAACGCCGACGCCCAACAGGCGCTGGCGAAGATGGAAGACCTCAGGGCCCGAGTGAGGGTCTGACCAAGGCAAGGAGGCCCAATGGCTAAGAGAGCTCTTGTTACCGGAATTACAGGACAAGATGGCTCCTACCTGGCCGGGTTTCTGCTTGGCAAGGGGTATGAGGTACACGGGCTGATCAGGAAGGCGAGCACCTTCAACACCTATCGCATTGAGCATCTGTTCGCCGATCCCCATGAACCAGGGGCAAGGATGTTTCTGCACTATGGCGATCTGTCGGACGGTAGCCAGTTGAGCCACTTGCTCTATGAAGTTGAGCCTGACGAGGTATATCACCTCGGAGCTCAGAGCCATGTCAGGGTCAGCTTCGACATGCCAGAGTACACCGCCGATGTAACAGGCCTGGGCACGGCCAGGATCTTGGAGGCTATAAGGAGAAGCGGCATCAAAGCCAAGTTCTATCAAGCCGCCAGCAGCGAGATGTTCGGCAACACTCCTCCTCCCCAGAACGAAGATTCCCCCTTCCGCCCGCGCAGCCCCTATGCGGCGGCGAAGGTTTACGCCTATTGGATGACCAGCAACTATCGAGAAGCCTATGACCTGTTTGCCTGCAATGGCATCCTGTTCAACCACGAATCGCCGCGTCGGGGAGAGACGTTCGTAACGCGCAAGGTGACCCGGGCGATTGCTCACATCATCGCAGGCAACCAGCGGCTCCTGTTTCTGGGCAACCTGGAGGCCAAGAGGGACTGGGGTTTTGCCCCCGAGTATGTGGAAGCTATGTGGCTCATGCTTCAACAGGATGAGCCCCGAGACTATGTCATCGGCACGGGCGAATGCCATTCGGTTAGAGAATTTGTGGAGGAGGCTTTCAACTACGTGGGGCTCGACTGGGACCAATATCTGCGCACCGATCCCCGCTATTTCCGACCTACCGAGGTGGACCTGCTGGTAGCAGACGCGACGCGGGCCCGTAGGGAACTGGGCTGGGACCCGAGAGTTACGTTCAAGCAGTTGGTGCGGATCATGGTGGACGCCGACATGGAGGCCCTAGGCCTCACACCGGTGGGGGAGGGCAAAGCGATCCTCAGGAAAAACGGCCTGGACGATCCCTTCCAGTTGTCCATCGCTCTGGAGCCATTAAGGGGGGAGCCATGAGCCACCTGGCCGACAAGAGGGTCGTGGTCACTGGTGGCGCCAGCTTCTTGGGCAAGCATGTGGTCAGGAAGCTGCAAGAGATGGGTTGCAAGGATCTTTTCGTCCCCCGCAGCGCTCAATATGACCTGACTCGAATGGAAGATGTGGTGCGCATGTATGAAGATGCCCGCCCGGAGATAGTGATCCATCTGGCGGCCAAGGTAAGCGGCATCGGGTATATCAAGGATAGGCCCGGCGAGTTCTTCTACGACAACCTCGTGATGGGCACCCAGACTATGGAGCAAGGGCGACGTTGCGGGGTGGAGAAGTTCGTGGCTATCATCACTGTCTGCGCCTACCCCAAGCACGCGCCCATCCCCTTTCGGGAGGAGGACCTGTGGAGCGGCTATCCTGAAGAGACCAATGCCCCCTACGGCCTGGCCAAGAAGATGTTGATTGTGCAGGCACAGGCCTATCGCCACCAATACGGCTTCAATGCTGTCTGCCTCCTTCCGGCCAACCTCTATGGGCCCGGCAGTAACTTCGATCCCTCCTTCTCCCACGTCGTCCCGGCTGTCATTCGCAAGTGCATCGAGGCTAAGGAAGAGGGCCACGATTACATAGAGGTATGGGGCAGCGGCAATGCCTCCCGCGAGTTCCTATATGTAGAGGACTGCGCCGAGGCCGTTGTGCTCGCCTCCGAGCGCTACAACGGGCCCGAACCCATCAACGTTGGCTCCGGCCAGGAGGTCACCATTCAGCAGGTGGCGGAGGCGATTGCTGGGCTTACGGGCTATCGTGGTCGGATCCGTTGGGACCCTACGAAGCCCGAGGGCGAGCTGCGACGCTGTCTGGACACCTCCAAGGCCGAAATCGAGTTTGGTTTCAAGGCCAGGACCCCCCTGGAGCTGGGCTTGGAAAACACCATTGGATGGTATTTAGAGCAGAGAGCCCAGGGGCTGCCTTGCGGCCACGCCACCTAAGGACTTGCCCATGACCCGAGCCACCCCTCACCAGGAGTTGAGGGAGCTGATTCGCCGCTGCTTTGAGGATCGGGAGAAGCCTCCCTTCCTGCCTGGTCGCACCCGCATCCCTCTGAATATCCCTTCCTTCGGCTGGGAGGAGATATGGGAAGCCCTGGACAGCCTACTTTCCACGCAAGTTACGATGGGAAACAAGGTACGCCAGTTCGAGGCGATGTTCGCCGAATACATCGGTGTTAGGCATGCCATCATGGTCAACTCCGGCTCCAGCGCCAACCTCCTGGCCCTATCGATCTTGACCAATCCACTCCTGCCCGGGCACCTTCAGCCGGGGGATGAGGTGATAACCCCGGCCGTCACCTGGGCCACCACCGTCTTCCCTATCCTGAACGTGGGGCTGGTGCCGGTCCTGGTAGATGTTGACTTGCGCACCTTCAACCTGATTCCGGAAGAGGTAGAAAAGGCCATCAGCCCCAAGAGCCGGGCTATCTTGCTGGTCCACCTCCTGGGCAACCCGTGCGATATGGATGAGATCATGGCCATCGCCCGCCGCCATAAGCTGCTGGTCGTTGAGGACGCCTGCGAGGCCCACGGAGCTGAATATGACGGCCGGAAGGTGGGCAGCTTTGGCGACATCGCTACCTTCAGTTTTTTCTTTAGCCACCACATCACCACCATCGAGGGCGGCATGCTGTTGACCAACAACGACGAATACGCTGAGTTGGCCCGGGCGCTTCGAGTCTTCGGCTGGATCCGGGATCTCAAGGCCAAGGATGCGATCGCTAAGCAGCATCCGGAAGTGGATCCGCGCTTCCTCTTTGTCAACATTGGCTACAACCTCCGGCCCACGGAGATACAAGGGGCCTTCGGCATCCACCAGATGGCCAAGCTGGAGGGCTACATCGAGACAAGGCGAGAGAATGCCCGCTATTGGGGCGAGAGATTGGGAGCCTTGAACCACCTCGTCCTGCACCGGGAGGCCGAGGGCACGAGGCATGTCTGGTTCGGCTACCCGGTTATGGTCCGCCCCGACGCCCCCTTCAGCCGGGGGGAGCTGGTGGACTACCTGGAGGCCAGGGGGGTTGAGACCAGGCCCATCATGGCCGGCAACATCGACGAGCAGCCGGCCCTGCGCCTCTTCTCCTACCGGAAGGTCGGCGAGCTGCCCAACTCCCGTCTTATCCACCGCAACGCCTTCTTCTTCGGCAACCACCACGGCATCGGCAGAGAAGAAAGGGAAGCTATCGCCGGGTATATCAAAGAATTCGTAGCAAACAGGGGCTGAATGTCGTTGTGGAGAAGCAGATATATCTGGAGCCCATATGGAAGATCCACGTCGCCTACAAAGAGCTGATCGCTAGCCCCCCTCAGGGTTATCGGTTCGTAGGTGCCGAAGGTGTTGTGGACAAGGTATCGCTGGCCGTCAGCCGCCGGCAACTGGCCCCTTGGCTGATGGCCCAGGCCTACAGCTTGGCGCCTATGACCCTTCTGAAGGCTTATCTGGACCGCTTCATCCGTCGCCCTCCTGAGGGGACGGCCCTGACGTTCGCTTGCAATCACCTGGTGTTCCGCCGGGAGCCATGGGTCATCGAACTGGGCAGCGTAAGCGACCCAATAGGGTTTTCGCCCCATCACTTTTGGCGCTATAAGTCCGTGCTGGAAAGGGCTTTCGCCTCTGGTTGGTGCAAGAAGGTCCTCTGCTGGTCCGAATTCACCAAGAGGACCGTTCTGGCCTCCCTGGACTGTTCTCAGTTCCGCCCCAAGCTGGAGGTGGTGCCTCGGGCGGTCCGCCCCCGGAGCTTCACCAGGCCCCCCAGGGATAGAGAAAGCGTCCGGTTTCTCTTCCTGGGCTCGGCCAACATGGCGGGGGAATTTGCGGCTCGGGGTGGCCTTGAGGTGGTGGAGGCCTTCCTGGCCTTGCGTCAGCGCTCTGAGTCCCTGGAGCTAACTATACGATCCGACCTACCGCCGGACGTGCGGCGACGGCTCCGGGGCTGCCCGGATGTCCGGGTTATTGAAGGGGTGATCCCCTCCGAGGAGCTGGAGCGGCTATTCCTGACCCACGACATCTTCCTCTTCCCTGGCTACTACAGCGCCTGGCTAGTGATCCTAGAGGCCATGAGCTACGGCCTGCCCGTTATAGCGACGGATGTCCATTCCACTAGCGAATATGTCAACGACGGCAGGACTGGCCTCCTCCTGAGAGCGGGGAGGCTGCCCGACGGCCATGGAGAACTCCCGGTGACGGGCTTCATCGACACGCAGAGGAAGGGCCTGCGAACTCCGGACCATCAAGTAGTGGCGGATCTGGTCGAGAAGGCAGGCCTCCTCATCGAAAATGAAGAGCTGCGGCAGCGGATGGGAAGGCAAGCACGCTACGAGGTTCAGCGGGGCCGGTTCTCCATTGAGCGGCGGAACAGCGTGCTGAAGCGGATCCTGGATGAGGCGACCCAGGAGGCTCCGGAAGGATGAAGCTTGTCTATTTCGAGCCCTCCTGGTATGTGAGGACTATCGACAGCTTCCTGTTCCAGCATCCGCCGTCGGGCTATCGGTTTGTAGTCACGGGCGGCCCCCGACAGAGGCTCCTCGACAAGGCCAAGAGCATCTCCATCGCTCACCAGTTAGAGCACGGACTCGGCTGGTTTCTGCCTCTGAACCTGGCCAGGGCCTGGCTGGAGAAGTTCCGGCCCCCTCCCCCAGGGGTAGCCCTAACCCATGCCTATTTCCATGTGGTGTTCCGACCGGAGCCCTGGGTACTGGAACTGCCGTGCGAGCAACCCCACCTGCTCATCGGCCTGGAAAGACATTTCCATACCTGGAAGCCTCTGCTCAGCCGCTATCTGCGCTCCCCCTTTTGCAAGGCCATCATCTGTCGAGCGGAGGCGGTGAAGGGGGCCCTGCTGCAAAGGCTGGGGGAGGAGGCCCCCCGGGAAAAGATCCAGGTAGTTTATGGAGCCGTCCCAGCCCGGGATTTCATCAAGGAGGGCCCAGGGGACAAGATCAGGCTCCTTTTCATCAACTCCGCCCATCTGACCTTTCCGGAGGCCTTCTACAGCAAGGGGGGCCTGATTGTGCTGGCGGCTTTCCGGCGGCTCTTGGCCCGCTACGACAATCTGGAGCTGGTTATCCGCTCGAAAGTCCCGCCCAAGGTCTTGCAGCAACGGGGCGACCTGCTGAAGGGCGTGAGGATCATCCAGAACCCCCTGCCCTGGCCGGAACTGGAGAGGGAGTGGTTAAGGGCCGACATATTCGTAATGCCCTCCTATGTCACGCCCGACGCGACCCTCATTGAGGCAATGAGCTATCAACTGCCGGTGGTGACAACCGATGTGTGGGCAAACCCCGAGATCGTGGCCGACGGGAGGACCGGCTTTCTCATATCTGCTCCATCGCTCCGGCGCTTTACCGAAGGCTATACCATCCACTTTGATAATCGCGACTGGGTAGAGCACATAAAGTCTATCGATCTCCAGATGATACAAGACCTTGAGGAGAAGTTGAGGGTGCTCATCGACAATGAGGAGATGCGGCGGCGGATGGGCGAGGCAGGCCGCTATGAAGTGGAGCGTGGGAGGTTCTCCATCCAGAGAAGGAACGAGAATCTGAAGAGGATCTTCGATGACGCTACTGGCGGCTAGGGCCGAAGATGAAAGGAATGTGGAAGGACTCCTGAGGATAAGAGGCTACCTCAGGGCCGGCCTCTGGCTTTCCCTCTTGTTGCTCACTCTGACCCTCCTTGTCTTCCCCACCCGCCTGGTCCTGGAATATCACCCCACCCAGTCGATCCCCGCAATCCCCAACCTCCCCCGTTTTGCGGCGCTATACATCACCTGGCTTCTCTTGCTCCTGCTGCTGCTCCTAGCCGGCAGAGAGGCGCCTTGGTGGGAAAAGCCAGCGCTGGTGGGCATATTTGCCCTGGTGTTTGTCGGCTTCTGGCTCATTACAGGCCCGTATACTGGGCTCCGCTACGACGGCATGGGGAATGCCGCTGGTGTCAGCTACCTCTCTCAGCAAGCCGAGGGCAGAATACCGTTAGACAATCCCAATCTGAACTACTTTAACTTTCCCGGCATGCACCTGCTGGCCTTCGTCCTGGTGCAGGTCACCGGCCTGGGCCTTTTCCAGGGCGTGACCCTGGCCCTGGCCTTCCACCTGGTCCTCCTGGCGGTGCTGCTCTACATCCTCTTGCTCAACGCCCTTAACAGGCCTTCCGTGGCTGCCCTGGGGGCACTACTGGCAATACAGGGGAACATAATGCTGGCCAGGTACAGCTTTTATCCGGGCATCTGGGCGCTGGTCTTCCTGGCGATGTTTCTGATCTTCCTCCATCGGCCAGGGCAGACCCTGTTCGAGACCTGGCAAGAGAGGTTCCTGATGCTCCTCTTGTTAGGGGCGACCACCATTACCCACCTTGTGACCGCTACGGCGCTCTTTTTCACCCTGGCCGGCATATATCTGGTGCGAAATTGGCATTTGCTGAGAACGAAGACTGGCATCGGCCTGGTCTCAGCTTCGACCCTCGCTACCTTCCTGGTTATTCCCCTGTCCTGGGATATCTACTGGGCCACCCGTATCTTCGAAGGGGTCACGAAGGTCACTTCAGGAGTCATAGCGGATTTCACCGAAAAGGGATTGCTGGTTTACTTTTTCAATCTGGGCGCAAGCTATGCTGGGGCAGAAGTGCCCCTGTGGACAGTCATCGTGCGGGCCTTCTGGTGGGGGGCGCTGTTCTTGTTCGGGGCCATCCTGGGCCTCAGGAACCTGTTGAACATCAAAGGCCTTAGCCGGGTCCAGCAGGTCGAAACCGGGGGGCTGGTGGGGGTCATCGCCCTTTCCACAGCCGTTACCCTTCTCTCGCTGGGGGGTACGGAGTTTTACCGTTTCCTCCTTTACGGTGGCTTCTTCACCGTTCCCATTATCCTCCGCTTTCTCCTTGGCCTACCCAGAAACAGGAGACGCCTTGCCGTTGGGCTAGCCATCTCCTTGTTCTTCGTTTTGTCCTTCCCCACCTTCCTGGCTCACAACAACCTCGTTGGCATAAGCGGATACTATCCGCCGGAGCTTCAGGCGGGGAATTTCCTGAAGCAGACGAGCGGAGGGCAAGGAGATAGCCTAACCATCTTTAACGAGCCTTCCGAGAGTGGCGTTCTCCTGTTCAGTGTTCCTGAGGCCAGGCTCATAACGACCCCTCAGGCTCCGGAGCTGAAGGGGAGAAAGGATTTCTGGCAAGCAGTGGACAGGCAAGCCAAGCTTTTCAAGGCCTCGGGCACCAGAACGGGGCAGGGCGCGGCTTTCTTCTATCTTTCCCAGAGGAGAGTAGCCACTAGTGAACTTTTCTTCCGGGCTCAGCCCCACGACCCAGAGTGGAAGGAGTTACAGGATACCCTTGCCGAAACCAACAAGGTCTACGAGAACGGCATGGTGCAACTATATGCGAGCACCGGGAACGCGCCGTGATGGCTGAGTAGGTGCCTGAATGCCGGGGCTTCTCTCGATGAAAATCGCCTTCCTCACCCGTAATTACCCGCCGGATGGGCAAGGAGGGGCGACGGGAGGTGGAAGAGGGGAAGTTCTCCACTAAGCGACGGAACGAGGCCTTAAGACGGGTGCTGGACGAGGCGATTGCGGGTCCTTTGGAGGGTCGGTGTCATGATGAACATTAGCAACTATTACGCCGGTCAGGCCGAGTTCAGGGAGGTGGGCGCCGACATAGACGGCAGGGTCAAGAAGGCCGCCAGGCTGTTCCAGAAGCATTTGGGCCGCGCCGAAAGGCTGCTGGATATCGGCTGCGGCGTCGGGGGTGTTGGCCTTTATCTGCAAGAGGTTCTGAGCGCCAAAGAGGTCTACGGCGTTGAGATTTCAGAGAGTCGGGTGGCCGCCGCCCAGCAGAGGGGGATCAAAGCCGTCCAGCGTGACTTCAACCAGGAGCCCCTGCCCTTTGACGACAACAGCTTTGACGCCATCTTCTGCGGTGAGATTATTGAACACCTGGTCGACCCCGACCACCTCCTTGATGAAATCCATAGGGCGTTGACTCCCCAGGGGGTCTGCGTGCTGACAACCCCCAATCTGGCTAACTGGTACAACCGCATAGCCCTTGCGCTGGGATGGCAGCCCTTCGACACTTCGGTGAGCTTCCGGCACGAGGTAGGTAGGCCGAAGTTCCTGGTGGGCGACTACGGCTGTCGCGACCACCTCAGGGTTTTCACCTACAGGGCTCTACGAGAGTTGCTATCGGTGCACGATTTCACTGTGGTCGACGTAGCCGGGGTCAGTCTGTCCGAGGTATTCGTCGGAAGGGGCGACTGGAGCAGCAAGCCGACGAGGGCCCTTCTGTTCTGGGCGCTCTATCCCCTGGATCGCCTGCTGTCTCTATCCACATCGTTGGGCACGCGGGTAGTCGTGGCGTTCAAGAAGCGCTAGCCGGTGGTGGCGACGCCGGTAGGAATAGCCCCCGAGTTGGAGCCTTATGCCTCCGGAGGGCTCACAGTGGTGGCGGCTCAGGACCCAAGAGAGTTGGCGGAGGCCATAGTAAGGTATCTCAGCTCTCCCCAGGCGTGTAGGGACAGGATTGCCAAGAGTAACCGCGAACTGATAGAATCGCGATTCTCCATCCCGGCCTGGGTCGATCGGGTGAGCGACCTCTATGCGGAACTGCTAGCCCGCCAGTAGTCCAACATGTCGGCCAGGGTCTTCTCCAAAGGTATCTGAGGCTTCCAGCCCAGGGCCTTGAGCTTGAGGTCATCCCCTATACAGACGGGGGCATCGTAGGGGCGCATCTTCTCAGGAACGACCCGGTATCGGGTCTCGTTTCCAGAGAGGGTGATGAGCAAATCCAGGACCTCCCGCACTCGGTGGCCCACGCCGGAGCAGACGTTGTAGACCTCGCCGGGAGTGGCCTTGTCCGCCAGGAGCCAAAGAGCTTGCACCGCGTCCCG